>JAJYGK010000164.1 GCA_021790715.1 Chloroflexota bacterium | reverse complement strand
ACCCGTCAGCTCGAGCGCCGCGAGGTGCGCGTCGGCCAGGTCTTCGACGTGGATGTAGTCGCGGACGCAGGTCCCGTCGCGGGTCGGATAGTCCGTGCCGAACACGGTGAGGTCGCGCCGTCCGAGCGCCGCCGCCAGGACGTTCGGGATCAGGTGCGTCTCCGGGTCGTGCTGCTCGCCGTTGCGCTCCGACGCGCCGGCCACGTTGAAGTACCGCAGCGCCACGCCGCGCAGCCCGTACGCGTCGCCGTACCAGCGGATCGCACCCTCGAACGTGCGCTTCGTCTCGCCGTAGGGGTTGATCGGCGCGAGCGGCGCATCCTCGGGGATCGGCACACTCTCCGGCGCGCCGTAGACGGCGGCCGTGGACGAGAAGACGATGCGGCGCACGCCAACGGAGCGCATCGCGTCGAGGAGGCCGACCCCGCCGACCACGTTCTCGCCGTAGTAGAGGGCGGGCTCCGCCACCGACTGGCCGACGAGCGACCGGGCGGCGCAGTGCAGGACGGCCTCGATCTCCTCCTCGCGCAGCAGCCGCTCGAGCGCCTCGCGGTCGCGCAGCGACCCGTGCACCAGCCGCGCGCCCTCGGCTACCGCCCCGCGGTGGCCCGTGACCAGGGAATCCAGCACGACGACGCGGTGCCCGGCGGCGACGAGCCGCTCGACCGAGACGCTGCCCACGTACCCGGCGCCGCCGGTGACCAGGACTCTCACCGGCTCATCGCCACGGCGGCTGTCCCGCCTCGCGGCACCGCCCCTCCTTGCGGCACCGACCGCCCGCCGTGGCCACCCCCGTCTCCCTCACCTCCGCCTCGTTCATCGCCGGCCGAGGATACGGCGCAGCAACCCCGGACGGGCAGGCGTCCCGGCGGGTCGCGCGGCCCCGCCGGAGTCGCCGTCCGCGGCTGGAGGCCCCGACTGCGCGCCCGCGTCTGGCGAGGACGACCCGGACGCGGCCGGCGACGAGGGACCGGACGCAGGCGAGGACGACCCGGATGCGGCCGGCGACGAGGGACCGGACGCAGGCGCGGACCCGGTCGCCGCCGGCGACGAGCTCGGCGGGACGGCCGCCGGTGTGCCGGGTGCCCCGGAGGCGGGCGGGGCGGCGCCGGGGAGGACGAAGGCGGGACGCTCCACCGGGCGGCCCCGGGCGGCGAGCACCTCCGAGAGCCGTGCCTCCAGGCGGAGCGCAGCGGCGTCGTCCGGGTCGATCGACAGCGCGCGGACCGCCAGCGCGTAGGCCCCCGCCTCGTCGCCGCGCTCGAGCGCGCAGCGCGCCAGGCCGACCACCGCGACGGCGTTGCGCGGGTCGGACTCGGCCAGGCCGCGGTAGATCGCCTCGGCCCGGTCCACGAAGCCGACCGCCAGGTTGCGCTCGGCGTCCAGCAGCCGCTCGATCATCGGCCGGCCCCGGATGCGCGCGCGCCGCCTCGCGCCGACGGTGCCGGATCGGAGCGCCCGGCTTCGGACACCCGCCCGAGGATCTCCGGCAGCCAGCCCCGGGCGTCGAGGATCGACTGGCGGTACGTGTTGCGGCCGGGGTCGTTGATCGCCGACTCCAGGAGCCGCGCCAGGAGTGCGCCGATCACCGGGCCGGGCTCGAGGCCCAGCTCCCGCTGCAGGTCGTGGCCGTTGACGGCGAGGTCGGAGGTCGAGCGCGCGAACCCGCGCTCCTCCTGGGCGGTGATCCGCCGCCGCAGCTCGACGAGGTGCCCCTCGTCGGCGCGCTGGCCGCTCCCGACGTTGTCGGCCTCGCGGAGCGCGAGCAGCCGGTCGATCGCCCCGGACCCGACCCTGAGCACGAAGCGACGCACCGCCGCGTCGCTCCATGCCGGCTCGTACCCGAACATGTGGTGCCGGATCAGGTGGCCGACCTGCTCGACCTCGTCGCGTGGGAACGCCATCCGCCGCAGCACCGTCTCCGCGATCTGAGCACCGGCTTCCTCGTGCCCGAGGAAGTGTCCGTTGCCGCCGGTCCGTGGCTTGCCCGCGTCGTGGAAGAGCGCCGCCAGGGCCAGCACCTCGTCGTCCGGCGCGAGGCGTCGCACCGCGTCCACCGTCGCGACCGTGTGGTCCCAGCAGTCCATGCCGGGCACCTTGTTCTGCGCCAGTCCGATCTGCTCGGCCAGCTCGGGGATCGCGGCGGCGAGGATCCCGCTCTCCGCCAGCACCCGCAGCCCGCGCCCCGGTTCGCGACCGCGGAGCAGCCGGCGGAGCTCCAGCCCGATCCGCTCCTGCGACACGTAGCGCACGAGGTCCGCCGTGGCATCCATCGCCGCGCGCGTCCCGGCCTCGATCTCGAACTCGAGCTGGGCCGCGAGCCGCGCCGCGCGGACGAGGCGGAGCGCGTCCTCGTCGAAGCGGCGGTGCGGATCGCCGACGGCCCGGATGATCCCGCGACGCAGGTCGTCCACGCCGCCGGAGGCGTCGACCAGGGCGGGCGGGGGAGCGGCGTCGCCGGGCACGCCGGCCGTGGGAACGGCACCCCCGCGCGAGCCGGCCGTGGGAGCGGCACCCCCGCGCGGGCCGGCCGGCCTGCCCCAGGCGAGGGCGTTGATCGTGAAGTCGCGGCGCTCGAGGTCCTCCAGCAGCGTGTCTCCGAACGTGACGTCGTCGGGGCGGCGGTGGTCGCCGTACCGGTGGTCGCGCCGGAACGTCGTGACCTCCACCACGGTCCCGTCCGCGGCCGGGACCAGCACGGTGCCGAAGCGGTTCTCGTAGTGGCTGCCCGGGAAGAGCTCCTGGATGCGGTCCGGGCGCGCATCCGTCGTCACGTCCCAGTCGTAGGGCTCGCGGCGGAGGAGCGCGTCCCGGAGCGAGCCCCCGACCACGTACGCCGCGTGACCGCCTGTCCAGAGCCGGTCGAGGAGCTCGTGGACGGCGGGCGGGATCAGCCCCCCGATCGCCGGGGCATCGAGCTCCGCGAGTCGGTGGGCGTGCCGGACGGGCGAACCGGGAGCGTGCTCGGGCATGTCTCCGCGCTCAGTCGTGGCCCAGGAAGAGGTAGCTGCGCCAGCCTGCGTTGCGGGGGTCCGCGAGGTACGGGACGAAGAGCGAGTAGACGTCGCTGCGGGGTTCGGCGGGGACGTGCATCAGCCGCATGTGGGCCTCGTCCGGCAGCCGGCCGCCCTTGCGGTGATTGCAGGGCCGGCAGGCCGTGACCAGGTTCTCCCAGGTGTGCTGCCCGCCGCGGTGGCGGGGCACCACGTGATCCACCGTCAGGTCGCTGCCGCGATGCCCGCAGTACTGGCAGGTGTGACCGTCGCGCGCCAGGATCTCGCGGCGCGAGAGCTTCACCCGGGGGCGGGGGCGGCGAATGCGGTATTGGAGGCGGATGACGCTCGGGGCGCGGAACGTCGTGCGGGGCGTCCTGATCTCGATGTGGTCGTACTCGAGGACCTCGGCCTTCTCGCCGAAGAGCAGCCGGAACGCGCGCCGCACGTCGCACACGTTGAGCGGCTCGTAGTCAGCGTTCAGGACCAGGACGTCGCTATCCATCCGGCAGTCGCACCTGTTGCGCATCGTAGCAGTTGAGCCGGGCGGTCTCCCTGACGCCGGCGGCCCGCGGCATCGCGCACGCATCGCCGGCTCCGCGCGGCCGGCCCGCGGACGGGGCGCCGCGGGCCGGGTTCCTCCCAGCCCTGGGTTGCGTCCCGCCCGGGGTTGCGTCCCGCCCTGCCGGGCCTACTCG
>JAJYGK010000061.1:14366-17433 GCA_021790715.1 Chloroflexota bacterium | reverse complement strand
CGCGAGTTCCGGCGCCGCGTCCGCACCATCAATCCAGGGGCATATCTCGTCGGCGAGATCTGGCACGAAGCGCCCGACTGGGTGTCCGGCGACCGCTTCGACGCGCTCATGGACTACCCGCTGCTCGAGGCGGTGCTGGGGTTCACCGCGGCACGCACGCTCGACATGCCGGTGATCGCACGGCAGGCCGATCTCGGGCGCAACGTGGTCCCGCTCGATGCGCCTGCGTTCGGGGCACGGCTGCGCCACCTGCTCGATGCGTACGACCCGGACGTCGCGGCGGTCCAGCTGCACCTGCTCGACAGCCACGACACGCCGCGGTTCGTGACGATGGCCGGCGGCGACCGGGACGCGCTGCGGCTGGCCGTGCTGTTCCAGATGACGCTCCCCGGGGCACCGTGCATCTACTACGGCGACGAGGTCGGGCTCGAGGGCGGGCACGACCCGGATTGTCGGCGCGCCTTTCCGTGGGACCGCGCGACGTGGGACGAGGGCCTCCGCGCGTTCGTCCGGTCGGCGATCTCGCTGCGCGCGTCGCACCCGGCGCTCCGCGGGCAGGGGTCGGTCCGGATTCCCGAGGCCGGCGGGATGGTGCACGTCCACGTCCGCGAGGGCGCCGGCGAGGTGCTGGTCGTCGCCGTGAACGCGGGCGGGGGGCGGGCACAGGTCGCGGTACCGCTGCCCGGCCTCGGCGATGGCGTCGTGCTCCGGCCTCTGCCGCTGGCGGGCTGGGAGACCGCGACCGAGCCGACGGAGGTGCGTGGCGGGCGCGCCGTCATCGAGCTCGCGCCGCGCCGCGGCGCCGTGCTCGCGGCGGCGTCCCCGGCGGACTGACGGCCGCGACGGCCCCAGCGGCCCCGGCGGCACCCGGCGGCAGGGCCCACCCCGGTGCCTATACTCGCGGCAGTGGCTGACCTCCCATTCTCGTTCACGAACGCCGCCATCGCGTCGCGGCTCGCCCGCGTCGTCGACGTCGACGGCAAGATCCCCAGGGCCATCAGCGAGCTGGGCCAGGTGGCAGGCCGCGACGTGGTGGTGCTGCGGGCCGACGGCGACATCCGGGCGGCGCAGCTGCGCGCGGCAGGGGCCAGGGTCACGACGTCCGCCGACGATGGCCACGAGTTGCGACCTGGGTGCGCCGACGTGGTGGTGCGCTGCTGGGGCGAGACCGGGGCCGTGGCCGTGCCCGACGCGGCGGGGCTCGCGGCGGCGGAGAGGCTGCTGCGGCCCTCCGGCCGGCTTCTCGTCGTCGCGGACTACGGTCGCGACGACGTCGCGAGGCTCCGCCCGGAGGGAGAGACGCCCGAGGTCTACCGGGCGCTGCGCGCGCGCGACGCCGCGCTCGTCGGCCAGGGATTCAGGCTCCGCGTCATCCACGGCTGGTGGACGTTCGGGTCGCTGGAGGAGGCGGGGACGTTCCTCGCCGAGGCGTTCGGCGACCGGGGCCGGTCGGTCGCCTCGACGCTGCGCCGACCGCGGCTCTCGCACAAGGTCGTCATCTATCACCGCGGCCCGGACGGCCTCGAGGACGGCGTCGGGCCGGATGCCGGGAGACGCAGCGTCGGAGCGGCACGGCCGTGAACACCCGTGCCGGGCTGCGCCGCGACGCCCGCGGGGTCATCGACGGGCCGGAGGGTCGCGGCCGCGGCAGCGGGACGCGGATCCTGCTGCTCGTGGCCTTCCTCGGCTCGCTCGTGTTCATCGGCTGGGGAATCCTGCAGCGCGGCAGCAACCAGGTGGCGATCCTCGTTGCCGGACTGCTGGTGCTCGCGCTGACGCTCTCGTCGCTCGCCGTCGCCGGCGGGATCGGCGCGTACCGCGCGGCCCGCGATGGGAACGCTGCCCGGGCGTTCTGGAACGCGCTGTTCGGAGGCATCGCGGCGCTCGCCGCGTGGGGCTGCCTGGCCGGAGCCGTGGTCCTGGCCCTGCTGTACGGGTAGCGGCGGCGCGCCGCGCTGCGAGCGGCGGGTGGGTCGCGATGTACACTCGCCAGCCGGGGCCCCATCGTCTAGTGGCCCAGGACGCCGCCCTTTCAAGGCGGAGATCAGGGGTTCGAATCCCCTTGGGGCTACCATCGGTGCAACGGCGCCGTGAGCGTCACCAGCGACGTGAGGGCAGATGGGAGCCAGGACCTTCCGCGGCAACGAGTACCTCGGGATCAGGATCCCGACCGTCTTCGGCGAGACCGACGCCCGCCGGTGCGCCGGCTGCGGCGGCCACATCGACGGCACGCCGTTCCGCGTGTCGATCATGGACATCGTCTCCCCGGAGTCCCCGGCCTGGGCGGACAAGCGGGCGCGCCTGAATCCCGGTCCGCACGAGTTCCACGACGACCCCGCCTGCGTGCGCGCCTGGTTCCACGAGCAGGGGTACCTCGTCTGCCGCCTCTCCGGCGTCCGCCAGATCATGCGTCCGGTCGCCATCCCCGGCGATCCCCCGCGGTGGGGCCTGTGCGACGGCGTCCATCGCGAGGCGCACGAGTTCGTCCCGGCCTGAGACGCCCGTTCGGGGAGGTGCCGCGCCCGAACGCGGTCGCGACCGGCCCCCGGGACGCCGCCACTTCCGTGCCGGGACGGCCTGCGTTTGACGCTCGCCGAGACCGCTCCTACGATCCGTGAGCCTGCGCGGCCGCCCCTGGCCGGCCGGGCTACAAGGACCTGGGAGACGCGAGCATGACGGTGCTGCTGGCGGCGGCGACCTCGATCGTGGGGATCGTGTTCGCGATCCTGCTCGGTGACCAGTACCGCACCCGTCGCCACACGTTCCAGCTCGTGTGGGCGATCGGCATGGTCTTCTACGCCATCGCCGCGGGATGCGAGGCCTTCGCGGCCGCGTCGGGCTGGAACGAGACGCTCTACCGCACGTACTACCTGACGGGCGCGATCTGGTCCGTGGGCTGGCTCGGGCTGGGTACCGCGTACCTGCTCGCCCGCACGCGCTTCGGCTACATGTTCGCCGTGAGCCTGTTCCTGGCCGGCCTCTTCACGTTCCTGACCGACGCGAAGTACCACTACCCGGACTCGGGGTCCGCGCCGATCCTGTATTTCCTCGCCGCGCTCGTAGATCG
>JAJYGK010000061.1:0-14356 GCA_021790715.1 Chloroflexota bacterium | reverse complement strand
CGTGGTGGGCGCCACGCTGCTCAGTCTCGTCCTGATGCTCACCGCCAGGCTCGCGGCGCCCGGCTACCAGCTCGATCCGGCAACGGGCCAGCCGCTGTTCAACCTGCTGCCCGGGACGCTCCGCCTCCTGACGCCGTACATGAACGTCACCGGCGCGTTCTCGCTGCTGTTCGGCGCCATCTTCTCGACGTACGTGTTCATGCCGAAGCACCGCGTGATCGCGTACACGCTCGAGTCCGGGCAGCCTGCCGCGAGCTTCGTGCGCAACCTGCTGATCGCACCGGTGGCCGTGGCCGTGAACCTCGTCGCGTCGATCCCGGGCGCCGCCCGCGCGCTCGTGACGGGGCGGCTCCACAGCCGTGTCCCATCGACCATCCTGATCGCGATCGGGGCCTTCATCCCGACGGTCACCGACAGCGCGAGCGTCTTCGGCAACACCTCGCTCCGCGAGCTCGGCCACTTCCTCGCGGTCGTGTTCATCTTCGCGGGATTCCTGGCCTCCATCGAGGTCTTCGCCGACCTCCGTGTGCCGTTCACGGGGATCGTGCTGCTGCACGGACGCTCCGAGCACGTGTCGGCGAGCGAGCCGCGCGGCGGCGCCGGCGAGGCGGCCGGGACGGCCCACTGACGCCGCCGGCTCGCGGACCGCGCCAGACCCGGACGGGCTCCGGCACGGGGGGCGCCGGTATACTGGCCTGCGTGCCGGCCCGTCACCTGTCCTCGTACGCCGGCGCCTGACGACACCTCACCGGGAGTTCCATGCGCGTTCGCAAGGCAGTCTTCCCCGCCGCGGGCTGGGGCACGCGGTTCCTGCCCGCTACCAAGGCGCAGCCCAAGGAGATGCTTCCGCTCGTCGACAAGCCGGTGATCCAGTACGCGGTCGAGGAGGCCGTCGCCGCGGGCATCGAGCAGGTGATCATCGTCACCAGCAGCCAGAAGCGGGCGATCGAGGACCACTTCGACATCTCGTACGAGCTCGAGCACCACCTCGAGCAGAAGGGCGACATCGACATGCTCCGCCGGGTGCGCCACATCGGCGACCTGGCCACGATCAGCTATGTCCGGCAGAAGGAGCAGCTCGGCCTGGGGCACGCCGTCCTGGTCGCCAAGGAGCTCGTGGGCCACGAGCCCTTCGCCGTGATCCTCTCCGACGACGTGGTGACCGGCGACGAACCGTGCATCGGCCAGCTGATCGACGCGTACGAGCGCACCCACGCCTCGGTCGTCGCGGTCATGGAGGTGCCGCCGGAGGAGACGCGGCGATACGGCATGATCGACGTGGACGACGCGGCGGCGACCGGCGATCCCCGCCTGTTCAGGCTGCGCGGCCTGGTCGAGAAGCCGGAGCCGGGCAGCGCCCCCTCGAACCTGGCCGTCATCGGCCGCTACGTCCTGACCCCCAAGATCTTCGACAAGCTCGAGCAGACGCAGGGTGGCGCCGGCGGCGAGATCCAGCTCACCGACGCGATCCAGGCGCTGATGGCCGAGCAGGATGTCTACGGCTACGCGTTCGACGGCGTGCGGTACGATGCCGGCACGACCATGGGCTGGCTGAAGGCATCGGTGGAGCTTGCGCTCCAGCGCCCGGACGTCGGTCCCGAATTCCGGAGCTACCTGGCCGGCCTGGACCTGGGGGAGTAAGGCCTGGCCCCTGCGAGGAGCACCATGCCCGAGGTTGGCCGGGTCCTCGGCGGCCGCTATCGCCTCATCGAGCTGCTCGGTGAGGGCGGGATGGCCACGATCTACCGCGCCCACGACACCCAGCTCGACCGCGACGTCGCCGTCAAGCTGCTGCGTCCGCAGTACGGGCGCGACGCCGGCTTCATCGCGCGCTTCCGCCAGGAGGCGCAGTCGGCGGCGTCGCTGAACCATCCGAACGTCGTCAACGTCTACGACTACGGGACGGACGAGGCCGGTCCGTTCATCGTCATGGAGCTCGTCGACGGCGAGAACCTGGCCGAGATCCTGCGCGCCCGGGGCTTCCTGCCCCCGCTGGCCGCCGCCGGGATCGCGGAACAGGTCGCCGAGGCGCTCGCCGTCGCGCACGAGCGCGGCATCGTCCACCGCGACGTCAAGCCCTCGAACATCCTGCTGACGAGCGACGGCCGCGCCAAGGTGGTGGACTTCGGGATCGCGCGCGCGCTCGTCGAGGCGCAGCTCACCCTGCCCGGCACGACGCTCGGCAGCGTGCACTACTTCAGCCCCGAGCAGGCGCGTGGCGAGCCCGTCACGGCGGCGAGCGACGTTTATTCGCTGGGCCTCGTCCTCTTCGAGATGATCACCGGCCGGCGCGCCTGGACCGGCGATACGGCCGGCGCGGTGGCGCTCGCGCGGCTGGGCAGCCCGCCGCCCCATCCGTCCACCTTCCGTGCCGACGTGCCGCCCGCGCTCGACGCGATCGTCATGCGCGCGCTGGCGCTGGATCCCCAGGACCGCTTCGCCTCGGCGACGTCGATGGCGGCCGCGCTCGGCGCGTTCCTGGCCGACCCGTCGGCTCCCCCGCGCCTGGGTCCCACGGCCGGCGAGGCCGCCGGGGTCCGGGGCTCCGCCGGCCTCGAACCGGCGGTGCCGGGAGCGGAGGCGGCGGCGCTGGCGGCGGCCGCGGGGGCGGCAGGACTGGCCGCCGCGTCCGGCCGGGAGGGGCCGGAGGGCGTCGCAGCGGCGGCCGATGCCCGCATCCCCGCGCGCGACGCCGTGCCGGGCGGGACCCCCGGTGCGGTGGGGACGCGACCCGGGGTCGCCAGGTCGCCGCAGGGCACGTACCGGCCCGCGCCGTACGCGCCGCGTGCCTACCAGCCCGTCGGGGGCGCCCCCATCGAGGCCGAGGAGCCCGAGCGACGCTCGGGGAACGGCTGGGCCTGGCTGGCCGGGATCCTCGCGGTCGTGATCCTGCTCGCCGCCGGCGGCGGCGTGGCGCTGCTCATCTCGCGCGGGTTCTTCTCCGCCCCCACGCCGGCGGTCGCGACCGTCCAGGTGCCGCAGCTCGTCGGGCAGACGCTCGCGAACGCGCAGCAGACCGCCGCGGGCCAGGGCTTCACGGTCTCGATCTCCGGGCCGATCCCCTCATCGGGCTCGGTCACGGTGGCGTCGCAGAACCCGGCCCCGGGCGCGGAGGCGCCGAAGCATTCCTCGATCACGGTGACGCTGCAGGCGACGACGCAGCTCGCCACCGTCCCCGATCTCCGGGGCAAGTCCCTCGCCGAGGCCGGGGCGCTGCTCGCCCAGGCCAACCTGGCCGTGGGGCCGATCAACCAGGTGCCGGACCCGAACGTCCCCTCCGGCGAGGTGGTGAGCACGAACCCCGCGTCCGGCTACCAGGTCGCGCCGAACAGCGCCGTCACGCTCAACGTCTCGTCCGGCCCGTCGCCGTCGCCCTCGTCGTCCAGCCCGCCCGCGTCGATCGCGCCGTCCGCGCCGCCCGAGATCACCCCGCCGCCGACGCCCGAGATCACCCCGACTCCGCCGCCGACGCCCGAGATCACCCCGAGTCCGCTGCCCACGCCGCTCCCGTCCTGATCCCGGCCGCGCGCCGCGGCCGGGGCGCGCGGAGCGCCCCCGGCCGTCGGACCGGCTCCCGGTCGGGGCGGCACCAGGGTCGGTCGTTCAGACGATCGCGAAGCTGGCGGTCTTCGTCAGCTGGCTGCCGTCAGGCAGCGTCACGAGCACGGTCACCAGCGCGTTGCCGGTCACGACGCCCTCCTTCGGCAGCGTCGTCGTCCAGGTCGCGCGTCCATCCGCGCCGGTCGTCGCGTCGAACGTGACCGGTGCGAGGCCGGGCACCTGCAGCGTGAAGCCGGCCTGGGCGTCCTTGACCGGTGCGCCCTGCTGGTCGAGCACGGTCACCGACATCGAGATCGACTTCGGCAGGGTCGCCAGGGCGATTCGTGCGTTCGACAGGTGGAGGCTGAGCGTGGTCCGCCCGGTGCCGCCGACCACGGAGAGGGTCTTCGTCGAGATGTTCCCAGCCTGGTCGGTGGCCGTGATCGTCAGGCGGTTCGTGCCGGCCCCCACCGGGACCGAGATCGAGAAATCGCCCTTCGTCGCCGCCCGCGTGGCCGTCTGCCCGGTGGTGTCGTTCCTCACCGTGACGGTTGCGCCCACCTGCGTCCGGCCCGCGACGGTGACGCTCCCGCCGGTCACCACGGTGCCGTCCGTGGGTGCGTTCAGGATGATCGCCGGCGGGACGTTGTCGAACACGACGCTGACCGGCGCGCTCTGCTGGCTCTCGCCGCCCGGCCCCACGATCGTCGCGGTGACCGACGAGCGGCCGAGCGGGATCGGGACGGCGGGCACGGTGAAGTCGGCAGTCGGGCCCATCTGCTGCTCGCCGGCCGCCTGGCCGTTCACGTAGATCCGGACCGAATACTGGCTGCCCACCTCCGACGCCGGTGCGTACCCGCTGACGTCGAAGGCGGGCTGGTTCGTGTACGCGTTCGCGGGTGTGACGAGATGCGGCGGGTCCGGCCGGGACGGCGGGATCGGGGTCGCCGTTGCGCCCGGGCCGGCGATGGAGCCGAACATGTCCCCCATCGCGTGTCCGAAGCCGGCCACGAACCCGCCCAGCATCCCCGACGCGACGAGCAGCACGGCCGCGCCGAGCGCCAGGACGGCGACGCCGAGGAGCAGATGCGCGGGCCACGGCAGCCCGGATCCCGTGCCCGGTGGGCGCCTGATCGAGGGGGGCGAGGGCGACCGGTAGCGACCGCTGACGGGCGCGCGGCGGACGACCTGGGGTTGCGCGCGTCGCGGCTGGCGCGCCAGCGGTCTCGCCCGGTTCGGTCGATCGGCCATCGGATCGATTCTCGCACGCGCGCGGGTGCGCGGTCCCACGTCCGGTCACGGCCGTGGCCACGATCGCGCGGCCGTGACCGGAGTACCGCCGTCGGGAGGTACCGTCGTCGGGTCGGACCGCGGCTGGTGTACGCTAGGGCGCGGGAGCGGCCAGCCAGGAGAGGATGTGGAGAGACCGGCGCGCAGGCCCGCGCCACCGCTGACGCGACAACCCGACGCCCCCGCGTGGCCCGCCGGCCGCGTCGGGTCGCTGGGCACGCGGCCGCGGACCCGCGTCTTCGTTCCGACGGGCCCGCGACCCTCGGGCGCCCCGCCGGCCCCGGTCCCGGTCCCGGACGCGAGGCGCGTGGGGATCGCCAACATCCGGCGCAACGTCTGCCCGCACTTCTACATGACCGGGACGCACGGCGCGCTGCCCGTCCACGCCCCGCACCTCCTGAAGGCGCTGTCACGGCAGGAGACGACGATCTCGCGGTGCCAGCTGCGCGGCGGCGTCCATCTCGAGCAGGGCTACGTCGCCGACGTCTGCCTGGCGGCACGGTTCAACCAGTGCGTCTTCTACGAGGACGAGCTGACGCGGCGGGATTGAGCGGGCAGGAGGTGCCGCCGCCGGCATACCCGGAGGCGGTCGCGGCGCTCGCCGCGCGCGGCAGGTTCGGAATCCACCTCGGGCTGGGGCGGATCCGGGCCCTGCTCGCCGCCCTCGGGGATCCGCAGGCCGGGATGCGCGGCGCGCTCATCGCCGGCACGAACGGGAAGGGCAGTGTCCAGGCGCTGTGCGGCGCGATGCTGCTCGCCGCGGGCCACCGCGTCGGCCAGACGCCCAAGCCGCACCTCGTGGAGTACCGGGAGCGCATCGTCGTCGACGGCGAGCCGATCGCGCCCGACGACATGGGCGGGCTCCTCGGCCGCGTCCTCGATGTGGCCGAGCGCGTCCCCCGGCGGCTGGGCCCCCCGACGGAGTTCGAGGTCGTGACGGCGGCCGCCTTCGCGTGGTTCGCGGCGCGCGGCGTGGACGTGGCGGTGGTCGAGGTGGGACTGGGGGGCCGGCTCGATGCGACCAACGCCTGGGACGGCGGGGTGGCGGCCGTGACGAACGTGGCGATGGACCACGCGGAGGTCCTCGGCTCGACGATCCCGGCCATCGCGAGGGAGAAGGCGGCCATCCTGAAGCGCGGCGACCGGGCGGTGACGGGGGCGACCGGTGATGCGCTCTCCGTCGTCCGCCGGCGCGCCGGGCGGCTGGGCATCCCGCTGCGCGAGGTCGGGTCCCTGCCCGTGCTGGGCATGGATCGCGACGGGCTGCGGGTCGAGGTCCCCGGCGTCGGCGAGGTCGGCATGCGGCTCCTCGGCCGCCACCAGGCCCGCAACGCGGCGGTGGCGCTGGCGATCGTCGACGAGCTGGAGGCGGCGGGGATCGCGACGGTGGGGCCCGGGGCGAGGCGGGCCGGCATGGAACGCGCCACCTGGCCCGGCAGGCTCGAGCTGGTGGAGGTACCGGCGGCCGGACGGCCTCCCGTCGACGTCCTGCTCGACGGCGCCCACAACCCGGACGGGATCCGCGTCCTGCTGGATGCGCTCGGCGAGCTGCGCCCGTCGCTGGCCGGCGGCACTCCCACGCTCGTGCTCGCGATCATGCGCGACAAGGACGTCACTTCCATGCTGGAGGCCCTGGCCGCGGATCCGGTGCTGCGCGGCGCGAGGCTCGTCGCGACGCGGGTCGGGGAGCGCGGCCTTGCCGCGCCCGTCCTGGCGTCCCGGTTCGACGATGCCCGACGGGCCGGCGGCGGGCCGCGGGCCCTCGAGCCGTCGGCGGCGATCGACGATCCCATCGAGGCGTTCGACGCCGCGCTCGGGCGCGCCGCCGCGGAGGGCGGGCCCGTCATCGTCGCCGGGTCCCTGTACCTGGTGGGCGCCATGCGGGGAGCACTGCAGCGGAGGGGGCTCGTGCGATGAGGAGAGGACCCGTCCGGCGCGGCCCCCGGGGCGAGGTCGCGCGATGATCGCGCGCGGCCGCGGCGACCTGCGGATCCGCGGCACGACGTTCGCCTGGGGGACGCGCACGTACGTGATGGGGATCGTCAACGTGACGCCGGACTCCTTCAGCGGCGACGGGCTCCTCCGGGACGCGCCCGGAGCAGCGCGAGACCGGGCGATCGGGGCGGCCGTCGAGCGGGCGCGCCGGATGGTCGCCGAGGGGGCCGACATGCTCGACGTGGGCGGCGAGTCGACGAGGCCGGGCCACGCCGCGGTCGGCACGGATGAGGAGCTGGCACGCGTCCTGCCGGTCATCCGGGCGATCCGGGCGGCGCTTCCCGACGCCCCGCTCAGCATCGACACGACGAAGCCGGAGGTCGCGGCAGGGGCCCTGGATGCCGGTGCCGACTGCATCAACGACGTCTGGGGCACCGGGCCGACCGACGCCCTGCCCCGCCTCGCCGCCGCGCGCCGCGTGCCGTACGTGCTGATGCACAACCGCGCGGAGGCGCGCTACGCGGACGTGGTCGCCGAGGTGACCCGCGACCTGCGCGGCGCCCTGGACCGCGCGGTCGCCGCGGGGCTCGACCCGGAGTCGATCGTGCTCGATCCCGGGATCGGGTTCGGCAAGACGATGGAGCACAACCTCGTCCTGCTCCGGCATCTCGCCGCCCTCGGGGCGCTCGGCCGCCCGATCCTGCTCGGCACGAGCCGGAAGTCGACGATCGGCCGCCTCCTGGGCGGGGCCCCGCCGGACGAACGGCTCGAGGGGACGCTGGCCACCACGGCGCTCGGGATCGCGGCCGGCGTGGACATGGTGCGGGTGCACGACGTGTTGCCGAACGTGCGCGTCGCCCGCGTGTGCGATGCCGTCGTGCGCGGCACGATGCCAGTCGATGGGGAGTGACGGGGGCCCGGCGGCGCCGTGCGCGCCGGGGACAGCGGAGGAGGGACAGGAGTGACGGATCGGATCGTCCTGCGGCGCATGGTGTTCGAGGGGCGGCACGGCTACACGGAGGAGGAGCGGCGCCAGCCGCAGCCCCTCGAGGTCGACGTGGAGCTCCTGCTGAACCTGCAGCCGGCCGGTGTCGAGGACGACCTGCAGCAGAGCGTCGACTACGCGCGCGCGTTCGAGATCACGCGGGAGCTCGTCGAATCGACGAACTTCAAGCTGCTCGAGGCGATCGCCGAGGGGATCGCCCACGAGCTGCTGCGTGCGTTTCCCGTCGCCGAGGTGGGCGTGCGGGTCCGCAAGCTGCGCGTGCCGGTGAACGGACGGATCGACCACGCCGAAGTCGAGATCTGGCGGAAGCGCCGCGAGTAGTCACCCCTCCCGCGCCGGCAGAGCGAGGGATCCCGCCGCCGGACATGCATCGAGCCCCGCGGGACGGCGAGGCTCGATGCGGGGATGCCGGCCGGAGTGGGGACGGACCCTCCGGCGACGGACGGTACTGTGCTGAGGTGGTGCTGTCCCGCTACTGCTGCGCCGCGCTGGCCGGACGCGTGCCCAGCGTGACCTTGATCGTCAGCTGCTGCCCGTTGCGCAGCACGTTCAGGGTGATCGTGTCACCCGGCGAGTACGTCACGAGCAGCATGTCGAGCGGATGGGCCGAGTCGACGCGCTGGCCGTTGAGGGCCGTGATGATGTCGCCCGCCTTGAGGCCGGCGGTCTCGGCCGGGCTGCCGGGCTCGATCAGCGGCTGACCCGAGGTCGCGTCCGCGGGGCCGATGTAGGCGCCGTAGTCGATCGGGGTCTTGAGCTGCTGCTGCATCTGCGGGTCCAGCGACGTGAACCGGATCCCGATCCACGGGCGGCTGAGCTTCTCGCCCTTCACCGCCTGGTTCATGATCGGGCGGGCGATGTTGATCGGGATCGCGAAGCCGATCCCCTGCGCCGTGCTCGCCGTCGCCGTGTTGATGCCGATGACCTGCCCGTCGGCGTTGACGAGCGCGCCGCCCGAGTTGCCCGGGTTGATCGCGGCGTCGGTCTGGATCAGGTTGTGCAGCGTGACGGGCTGGCCCGTCTGGTCGTCGGTCACCGTGATCTGGCGGCCGAGCGCGCTGATGATCCCCGACGTGACGCTGTTGGTGAACGTCCCGAGCGGGCTGCCGATGGCGATCGCGAGCTGGCCCGGCTCGAGCGAGGACGAGTCGCCGATCTTCGCCGCGGGCAGGCCCGTCGCGTTGATCTTGACGATCGCGAGGTCCGTCAGGGTGTCGATGCCGTAGACCGTGCCGTCGAACGTCCGGCCGTCCTTCAGCTGCACCTGGATCGTCCCGGTGGCGCCGGCAACCACGTGGTGGTTGGTGACGATCCAGCCGTTCGGGTTGTAGATGATGCCCGACCCGACGCCCGTCGCGGGGACGGAGAACGGGTCGAGCGAGCTGACCTGCTGCGTGCTGATGGTCACGACCGCCGGGCTCACCGACTGGGCCGCCTGCACGATCGCCGACTGCTCGTTGATCGTGACCACCTGCTGCGGTGAGGAGCTGGCGGCGGCGGTGCCGCCGGTCACGGCCGCGGCCGGAGCGGGCGCGTTGATCGCCCCGGAGACGTCGAGCGCCGCGTACGTGCCCGCCGACGCGAGGGCGGCGGAGAGGAGGGCGGCAACGACGACGAGCGCGATGCCCGACGACCGTGCGGGCGCGGGCTGGCTGGGCCGGGGCGGATAGGGCTCGATCCACTGACTCGGCGTCGCGGCCGCGTTCCACGCGTCCTGCGACCAGGTCGGGCGCGGCTCGGGCGGCGGGCTGTAGTACGAGACGGTGTCGTCCGGTCGTGGTTCGGTCATCTGGAGTACTGCCTCGGATCGGTTTCGAGAGGACGCGGCGACCGGCCCGATCCTCTGCCGGCGTTCAGTACCGGTGTCACTGTGCCACGGGCGTGTTCACGGGCAACGAGCCGGGGAGTGAAGATTCCATCACTTCGGGAGGCTCGGGGTGGCGCGGGAGGAAGACGTCGACCTGGGTTCCCTGGCCGGGCCGGCTCGCGATGCTGATGCGGCCGCCGTGCATCTCGACGATCGATCGCGCGATGGCCAGGCCGAGTCCCGAACCCGACGCCCGCACGTCGTTGGCCCGCGACCCGCGATAGAAGCGCTCGAAGACGTGCGGCAGCTCCTCGGGCGCGATGCCGATGCCGGTGTCCTGCACGCGGATGCGTGCCCCGTCCTGCGTGGCCGACAGCGTCACGGTCACGCGCCCGCCGGTCGGGGTGAACTTGATCGCGTTCCCGACCAGGTTGCCGACCACCTGCCCGAGCCGCGGCGGATCGTGCGGGAAGCGGAACGGCGTGAGCGGGACGTCGGCGACGAGGGTGATGCCCTTCCGGTCCGCGCCGGGGCGCGCCTGCTCGATCGCGCTCTGGATCACCGTCCGCAGGTCGTCCGGCCGGACGTCGAGCGCGATGAGCCCCGAGTCCAGCTTCGAGAGCTCCAGCAGGTTGGACGCCAGCCAGTCGAGCCGCTCGATCTGGACCCGGCTCGTCTCCAGGAACTCGGCGCGCGTCGCCGCCTCCTCCACCGCGCCGTTCTGCAGGAGCTCGTTGTACATGCGCAGCGCCGCGATCGGCGTCCGCAGCTCGTGGCTGACGTCGGCCAGGAAGTCGCGGCTCCGGTCGCGGTCGTGACGGATGAACTCGATCGAGCGCTCGAGCTCGTCGGCCATCCGGTTGAACGCGTTCGCCATCTCGTTGATCTCGGGGGTGCCGCTGCGGTCGATCGCCACCCGCGCCGAGAAGTCGCCCTCCGCGAGCGCCCGGGAGGCCGACGTGAGCCGCCGGATGGGGGTGGTCAGGCGATCCGCGACGATGGCCGCGGCCACGATCCCCACGAAGAGCGCCAGCACCGCCACCGCGATCAGGACCGTGAAGAGCGTCTGCAGCGTCTCGGCCCGGTACGTGAACGGCGAGGAGAGCGTGACGACCACGGCCCGCAGCGGCGCGGTCCCCGAGAACTGCGACCAGTACGCGTCGCGGATCGCGAACGTGGACGAGACGCTGACGTTCTCGCGCGTGAGGCCCGCGCCGGGCGACGACGTGAGCGGCGCCTGGAGCACGGCGACCGGCGTGCCGGTCGGCCGGGCCGTCGAGTAGATCGAGACCGTCAGGTTCGCCTGCGCGACGAGCTGCGCCTGGACCGACAGGAACGACTGGTCGCCGGCCTCGTCCGAGCCGGTCAGCGCGGACGCGATCGGGGCGGAGAGGCGTGGCGGGTTCGTCTGCTCGATGATCGGCACGAGGCCCCCGCGGACGTTGAGGCTGATGAGCGTGCCGATCAGCTGCTGGACCGCGGCCGCGCGGCCCTTCAGGCTCTGCGTCTCCTGTTCCGCGAAGTACGAGTCGAGGAGGCGGGGCAGGATCGCCAGCACGAGGATCAGGGCGAACGCCACCACCGCCGAGATGACGACGGCGAGGCGGGCGCGGAAGGAGCGCGGCAGGAAGCGACGGGCACCCGTCAGCGCGGGCACGTCGGGGAAGAGCCGGCGCACGGGGGCCCGCGGCGGCGCGCCGCGCAACCGTCGCCGCAGGGCGAGGATCGCCCGGCGCGGCCTGCCCGGCTGCCGCCGGTCCTCGTCAGCGTTCGGCGAAGGCGTAGCCGGCACCCCGCACCGTCAGGATGAAGGCGGGCGCGAAAGGGTCGTCCTCGAGCTTCTCGCGCAGGTGGCTGACGTGCACGTTGATCGTCTTCTCGTCCTGGTCGAGCGACGACTCGTAGTCGCGCACGAGCTCGAGCAGCTCCCGCCGCGAGTAGACGCGGCCGGGGCGCGACGCCAGGTGGCGCAGGATCTCGAACTCGGTCGCCGTCAGCGAGATCCGCCGTTCCCCGCGCGAGACGCGCCGGCGCTCGAGGTCGATCACCAGGTCGCGGAAGCGGATGACCCGCCCGCCGGTCGCGTCGGCCAGGTCGCCGTAGGCCCGCCGCAGCAGCGCCTTGATGCGGCTCATCAGCTC
This sequence comes from Chloroflexota bacterium, assembly GCA_021790715.1. GTDB lineage: Bacteria > Chloroflexota > Limnocylindria > Limnocylindrales > CSP1-4 > JAJYNJ01. Next base: position 2,637 of record JAJYGK010000061.1, on the reverse strand, counting down.
GCGCAGGCTGAACGGCTTGGTCAGGTAGTCGTCCGCGCCGAGCTCGAGGCCGATGACCTTGTCGACCTCCTCATCGCGGGCGGTCAGCATCAGGACGGGGGCCTTCGATCCCGCGGCGCGCAGGCGCCGCAGCACCTCGAACCCGTCGATGCCGGGCAGGCGCACGTCGAGCACCACGAGGTCCGGCGCCTGCTGCGTGGCGAAGTCGAGACCCTCCTCGCCGCTTCGTGCGATGCGCACGGCGTAGCCCTCCTGCTGGAGGGCGTACTCGATCCCGCGGGCCACGGCGAACTCGTCCTCGACGAGGAGGATCGTTGCATTCATGAACGCGAATCGTACAACCGTGGCGGTCTGCTACCATCGCCGGGTCGCCATGCATGCGTGGCGCGTCGTCGTGCGCGCCAGTCGGCCGCCCGGGCCCGATCAGCCGTCCGCCCCGGCGCCACCAGATGAGGACTCGATCGTGACCCGACCCACACTGACCGCGCAGCCGCGCGAGCTGACCGGCAAGGACGTCGCCCGACTGCGCAAGCAGGGGCTGCTGCCGGCCGTCCTGTTCGGCCACGGCGAGCCGTCGCTGCCCATCCAGATCGACGCGAAGGCGTTCGAGACGCTCACGAAGACCGCCGGGCGCCACGCGCTCATCGACCTGAAGATCGAGGGTGGGCGGGCCCATCCGGCGATCGTGCAGGGCGTCCAGGAGCACCCCATCCGCCGCACGCCCCTCCACGTCGACTTCCACCGCGTGAAGATGACCGAGGAGATCACCATGGACGTGCCGCTCGTGCCGGTCGGCACGTCGGTCGCCGTGGAGAAGCACAACGGGACGCTGCTGCAGACGCTCGACCACCTGCGACTGCGCGGCCTGCCGAGCGATCTGCCGCAGTCGATCGAGTTCGACATCACCGCCCTCGACTCGTTCGAGGCGGTGATCCGCGTCCGCGACCTGCACCTGCCCGCCAGGGTCACGCTGCACTCCGAACCGGACGAGACGGTGGCGCACGTGCAGCCGTCGCGCGCCGAGGTGGAGCGCGAGGCCGCCGTCGCCGCGACCGAGGCGCCCGAGGGCGCGCAGGCAGCCGAGACCGAAACGGAGAGCTGAGACCGGGGTCCCGGTACCGCCGGCGGGCCCGGGACGCCGCCGCGGACGCCCACGTCCGGGGGGACACGTGAACCTGCCCGTGCAGCCACCCGTCGAGCCGATGCTGGCGAAGCCGGCCGGCGCGATCCCGGACGGCGATGGCTGGCTCTACGAGCCGAAGTGGGACGGCTTCCGGGCCCTCGTCTTCCGCGACGGCCCCGAGCTGCTCGTCCAGAGCCGCGATCTCAAGCCGCTCGACCGGTACTTCCCGGAGCTGCGCGAGCCGCTGCTCGCCGCCCTCCCCGAGCGGGCGGTCGTGGACGGCGAGATCGTGATCGCGGGCGAGCACGGGCTCGACTTCGACGCGCTGCTGCTGCGCATCCACCCGGCCGCGTCGCGGGTCGCGCTGCTCGCGTCGCAGTCGCCCGCGTCGTTCGTGGCGTGGGACCTCCTCGCCCTGGGCGACCGCGACCTGCGGGGCGCACGGTTCGAGGAACGGCGGGCGGCGCTCGCCGCGTCGCTGCGGGAGATCCCGGCAGGGCGGCCGAGCCAGGTCTCGCTGACGCCCGCGACGCGCGATCGGGCGCTGGCCGCCGACTGGTTCGCGCGGTTCGAGGGCGCGGGGCTCGACGGCGTGGTGGCGAAGCGCCTGGACGGCGCCTACGAGCCGGGCCGGCGCGCGATGGTCAAGATCAAGCACCAGCGCACCGCCGACTGCGCGGTGGCGGGCTTCCGCTGGTACCGCGACGCCCCGGGCGAGCTCGTCGGCTCGCTGCTGCTCGGCCTCTTCGACGCGTCCGGGACGCTGCATCACGTCGGCGTCACCTCGAGCTTCACCCGCGACGAGCGGCGCTCGCTGGCCGCCCTGCTCGCGCCGCTCCGCGAGGATGCCATGGCCGGGCACCCCTGGCGCGCCTGGGCCGACGCCGAGGCCGAGGCGGCCGCCCGCGGCCAGCGGCTGCCCGGCGCGACGAGCCGCTGGAACCGCGGCCGCGACCTCTCCTGGGAGCCGCTCCGGGTCGAGCGGGTCTGCGAGGTCGCCTACGACCACCTGCAGGGCGATCGGTTCCGCCACGCGACCACGTTCCTGCGCTGGCGGTCCGACCGCGTCCCGGCCGACTGCCGCTACGACCAGCTGGAGGTCACCCCGGCGTACGAGCTGGCGGAGGTCTTCGGGAGCCGGGCCGATGGTGGCGTCCGCTGACCTCGTGCCGTGCATCGGCTGCGGCGCTTCCGTGCCGGCGCGCGGCGTGCCCCCGGACCACGCCTACGTGGGCGCGTCGCCGGGGTGCTGGTCCCTTTTCGCGGACCTCCGCGGCCGGGAATTGACCGACGCGCGGTACCTGGCGCACGGTCGCTCGATCACGGACGCGTACATGGTCCAGCACCCGGGAGTACCCGGGCGACAGTCGAGCCAGTCCGTCTGGATCCACCTGGTGGGGCTGTGCCTCGTCCTCGAGCACGGCCTCGCTCCCGTCGCCGCCGCCGGTGCCATGCAGCGCCTGCTGACCGGGAAGCCGACGTTCCCATGGCTCGATCCGCCGCCGTGGCCGGGC
>JAJYGK010000112.1 GCA_021790715.1 Chloroflexota bacterium | reverse complement strand
TGCCCCGCGGCGGGGGTGCCCCGCGGCGGAGGTGCCCCGCGACCCGATGCGCGAGCACGCGAACGACGAGGGGTGCCAGCGCCCGGGGCAGGCGCCGCCGAGTCGGTGGACACAGCCGAAGGCCGGCCGCCCCCGGACCGGCGGATCGGGCGAATGCAGACGCAGGCCGCGGCAGGCGCGCGCCCGCAGGCCGGCCCCGGGATCGGCGTGTCGCCCCCCGGGGAACCGCAATGGCCGCCCCGGTCAGTCGATGATCGTCTGGCTCTGCTCGTGCATGTACTGCTGCACGTAGTAGAAGCCGCCGCCGGACTTGCCCGTGGTGCCCGAGCCCTTCCAGCCGCCGAACGGCTGCACGCCCGGCCAGGCGCCCGTCGTCGCCCCGGCGCGCCGGTTCACGTAGACCACGCCGGCCTGGATCGCCCGGAGGAACGCGTCGACCTGCGAGCGGTCCTCGCCGTAGAAGCCCGCGGTGAGCCCGTAGACATTGTCGTTCGCGAGCTCCATCGCCTGGTCGAGCGTGTCGACCGCACCGATCACCACGAACGGGACGAAGAGTTCCTCCCGGAAGAGGCGATGGTCGAACGGCAGCCCGTCGACGATCGTCGGCGCGACGTAGTAGCCCTTGTCGTAGATGCCGCCCGTGAGCCGCTCGCCGCCCGTGACGATCGTCCCGGCCGCGCGTGCCTCCTCGACGGCCTGCTCGTACTTGTCGACCGCGGCCTGGTTCACCACCGGCCCGAGCCAGTTGTTCCGGTCGTTCGGGTCGCCGATCGCGATCGCGTTCGTCTTCTCGACGAGCAGGCGGATCAGCTCGTCCTTGACCTCGCGCTCGACGTAGACCCGGCTGCACGCCGAGCACTTCTGCCCGCCGAACCCGAAGGCCGACCGCATGATCCCCTCGGCGGCCTCCTCGAGGTCTGCCGAGCGGCTGACGATGGCCGGGTTCTTGCCGCCCATCTCGACGATGACCGGCTTCGGGAAGTCCTTCGCGAAGTGCCGGTACAGGTCGAACCCGACCTCGTACGAGCCGGTGAACGTCAGCCCGTCGACGCCGCGGTTTTCCGCCAGCTCGGCCCCGACCGTCGAACCCGGCCCAGTCACGAAGTTGACGACACCGCCCGGGATCCCCGCGTCGACGAACGCCTCGTACAGCTTCAGGCCCATCAGGCTGCTGTCCGACGCGGGCTTGAGGACGACGGTGTTGCCGGCCACGAGCGCTCCGCCGGCGGGGCCGCCGAACAGCGACGCCGGGAAGTTGAACGGCGCGATCACGGCCCACACGCCGAACGGCTTCAGCACCGAGCGCGTGTGCACCGTCTCGTCGCCGAGGTTTCCCATCGGGTGGTCGAAGCCGTCGTGCTGCTCGATCTGGTCGCAGTACCAGCGGATCAGGTCGGCGGTCTCCTCGACATCGCCCAGCGCCTCGAGCCGGTTCTTGCCGACCTCGATCGCGGTCAGCGCCGAGAACTCCATCTGCCGCTCGCTGATGATGTCGGCGGCGCGGCGGAGGAGCGCCACGCGCTCCTGCCACGGCCGGCCGCTCCACGCCGGGAATGCCGCGCGGGCGGCGGCGATGGCATCGCGGACGTCATGTCGTGTCCCCTTCGCAAAGCGGCCCACGAGCGTCCCGTCGATGGGGGAGTAGTCGTCGTACGTGCCCTCACCCTGCCGCGGCTCGCCGTTCACGTACAGCGGGTGCGTCTGTCCCAGCTCGGCTCGCGCCCGCTCCAGGCCCGCCTCGTAGTCGGCGTGCAGCTGTTCGTTGTCGTTCCGCAGCGTCGCATAGGTGATCTTGATCCGCGGTTCGGCCGCGCTCGTCATCTCGTCTGTCCTCGTCCAGCCTGCGACTGCCGTCGAAGCGAAAGGGGCGGCAGCGGTCAGTCTAGCGCGGCGACGATCCCGGACAGCGAGGGGGCGACCGCGTCCGGCAGGTCGTCGCGGCCCCGGCTCCGGCATGCCTCCAGCTCCGCGGCGCCGTGCTTGCCGGAGAGCACGAAGGCCGTGCGCAGGCCCACGCGATGCGCCGCGGCGATGTCGGTCTGCAGGTCGTCGCCGACCATGAGGACGGCCGCGGGGTCCGGCCCGGATGCCCTCCGGCCGTCGTCGGCGGATGCCGGGCCGGACCCGTCGTCTCCGGCCGGGGGTGCGGCCACGGTGGCAGGGACGCCGCCGGCGACGAAGGTCGCGAGCGCGGCACGGAAGAAGGCGGGCGACGGCTTGCCGACCAGGAACGATCGGCGGCCGGCCGCGTACTCGAGCGCCCTGACGAACGCCCCCGAGTCGATCGTGGCGCCGTCCGGTGTGAGCCACCAGCGGTTGCGGTGCACCGCCACGAGCCGTGCGCCGCCGCGGACCAGCCGGAACGCGGTGTTCAGTCGCTCGTAGGTGAAGCCGCGGCCCGCGTCGCCGACGACCACCGCGGCGACGGCCGTGCCCCCGGCCGCCGGGCCGACCGCGCCGGCGACCGGCATGCGTCCGGCTGCCTGCGCGGCCGCCAGGGCGTCTGCCTCCTCGTCCGACACGAGGTGCTGGCCGTCGAACTCGCGGAGGGCGTCAGGTGCGGCAAGCACGTACAGCGGCCGTCCCGGCCACCGGCGCGCGGTGAGCGACGCGCTGGCGGAGAGCGCCGTGACGATCTCTCCCGGGGCGACCGCGATGCCGGCCTCGCTCAGCCGGGCGGACAGGCCCTCGCGGCTCCACAGCGAGCTGTTCGTGAGGAAGCGGAAGGGGAGACCGCGATCGCGCAGCGCGGCGACCGCGTCCCCGGCGCCCGGGATCGGGCGACCTCGCAGCACGACCACCCCGTCCATGTCGAGCAGGACGGCGCGGACGCCGGCCAGGGCGGACCGGAGACGTTCGGGCGGGTCCTCGGGAGCGGAGTCGACGGCGGGCTGCCGCGCGCCGGCACGTTGCCGCGCGTCGCCACGTTGCTGCGCGCCGGCACGTTGCCGCGCGACGGCACGTTGCCGCGCGCCGGCGGGTCCCATGACGGCCTGCGGCTGCGCGGCGGCCTGATCCGTGACGGTCGGCCGTGTGCGGGCCTGTCCCAGCGGGGAGCGCGATGCGGGAGCCGGCCCGTCGCCCGCCACCCGATCCTCCCCCATGCGATCGCTCAGTGCGCGCCCTGGACGGCGCGGAAGCAATCCGAGCAGTACACCGGGCGATCCATGCGCGGCTTGAACGGCACCTGCGCCGTGTTGCCGCAGCGCGAGCAGATGACGGCGAAGTACTCGCGGACCGGTCGGTCGCCGCTCCGCTCGTACCCGCGCGGCCCCCCGATCTCCCGGAGGTCGTACCCGCCGGACTCGCGTGCGGCGCGGCGGCTGGCGCGGCAGCTCGGGCAGCGCCGCGGGTCGGAGGTGAACCCCTTCTGCTGGTAGAACTCCTGGTCCGCCGCGGAGTGGACGAACTCGACGCCGCAGTCGACGCAGGTCAGGGTTCGATCGACGTAGGACACCCGGTGCCTCCTGAGCGCGCATGGAACGGGGACGAGCCACCGGCTCGCACCGCGCGGGCCACGGCGGACGTCGGGGGGCGACGCGGGCTGGATCGGTAACGGGCGCCGCGCGACCCAGGTGTCTGCCGAGGTCCCTGGAGCGGGGCGCACCGGTTGCCGGCCAAGACTAGCATCGCTTCTCCGCGAACGACAAGCCGCACGGCGACGCGAGCCGCACGGCGACGCGAGCCGCATGCCCCGCCGGGCCGCGGACACGCGGCGGCCTACCGCTCGGCCCGGGCCGCGGACACGCGGCGGCCCACCGCTCGGCCCCGGCGCACCGCTCGGCCCCGGCGCACCGCTCGGCGGCCCACCGCTCGGCCCCGGCGGCGCGGGCCGGATGGCATCGCGGCCCTTACGCGGCGACGCTGCCCGGTGGCACAATGCCCGAGGGGTTGCCCGCAGGGCCCGACGTCGGCCGGAGGGTCCGGTCGCGCTGGCCTCCGTCGGGGTTGTTCGGGCAGGGCGCCCGGGTCGAGGGTCGGGCCGGGGAGCCTGGGGGCCGATCGGGGCCTGAGTGGAGGGAGACCGGGACATGCTCCGCCTCCTGCATCTGTCGGACGTGCACCTCGGTGCCGCGCATCCCGAGCTCGGGCCCGCGGGCGCCCTCCAGCGGGAACGCCAGTGGGAGGCGCTCGAGCGTGCCGTCGAGCTGGCCGCGACCGAGCAGTGCGGACTGGCGATCGTGTCCGGCGACCTGTTCGACACCAACGCGCAGCCGCGGCGTGCCGTGGAGCGCGTCGGACGCGTGCTCGGCCGCGCGGCCTCGGCGGGGATCACGATCGCGATCCTGCCCGGGGACGCGGATCCGTTCGATGCATCGTCCGTGTACCGCACCTGGGACCTGGCCGCGCTCGCCGGGGTCCCCGATGCCGATCGCATCCACGTGCTCGACCCGGGCGGTCCCGCCCTCGTGCTGCCGGCCCTCGATGTCGCGGTTCGCGCGTACCGGGTGGAGCCCGGAACGACGCTCGACGATGCGCTCGCGGCGCCGCGCGACGAGGGCGAGTCGGGCGTGCGCCTGCGGATCGGGGCGGTCCACGTCGCACCCGGGATGGAGCCCCCGTCCGACGCCGTGGTGGCCGCATCCGGGCTCGACTATCTGGCCATCGGCGGCTCGATGGGCCACGTGCAGGGGAGTGGCGGCACCGGCGGGTGGGGCGATCCGGGGCCGATCGAGTCGCTCGGCCCCGCGGGCGACGTCGGGCACGTGCTCCTGGTGACGCTCGACCCTGCCGGCAAGGAGCGCGTGCGGGTCGACGCCCGGACCGTGGGACGCACCCGCCGCCTGCGGCTCGAGCTTCCCGCGTCCGAGTTTGCCGACGATGCCGCGCTTCGCGAGCACCTCGCGGCACTGGCCGATCCCGACCTCGCCTGCGACGTCTGCCTCACGGGGCTGCGCGGGCCCGACCTGCGCGTCGACGAGGCGGCGCTCGAGGCCGGCGTCGGCCCGGCCTTCTTCCACCTGCGGATCGAGGACGCCTCCACCGCCTCCCCGCCCGCGCCGCCGGAGCCCGCGCCCGAATCGATCGCCGGCGCGTTCGTCCGGGACGTGGGCGGCAGGATGGCGAGGGCGGTGGACGAGGGACGCACGTCGGACGCGCGCGAGCTGGGCGAGCAGCTCGAGTGGGGCACGCGGCTGCTCGCGGACTCCACCGGCATGCCGGTCTGAGGAGGCGGGCGATGCGCATCACGCGACTGCATCTCCACGAGCTCCAGCAGCACGCCGATCTGGAGCTGCGGCCGGCGCCGGGATTCACGGTCGTGCGAGGGCCCAACGAGTCGGGCAAGTCGGGGGTCCGCCGGGCCATCGAGGTGGCGCTCTACGGCCGTGCCGCCGAACCCGGGGCCCAGCTTCGCCGCTGGCAGGCTGGGGCGGGCTCGGTGACGTCCGTCGACCTCGACGTCGAGGCCGATGGCGACGAGGAGACGTCGTTCCGGGTCGCCCGGCAGGTGGCGGCCGGGTCCGGGCCCGGCGGATCCGCGCTGGAGCTCCAGGTCCCGGACGGCCGGCTGGAGGGCGAGGCGGCCCAGCAGCGTCTCGGCGAGGTGACGGGCCTGCCCGGCCTCTCCTTCTTCCGGTCGGTGGCGGTGCTGGACCACGACGACATCGCGACGCTGGCCGCGGACGACGCGTCGTTCCGCGAGCGGCTCGGCGCGACCGTTTCGGCCGGCGACCGGGCATTCACGCGGAACCTGCGCGAGCTCGACGGGCTCGTCGCCGCGATCGACGGCGCCGGCCTGCCCGCGCCGGGCCCGCTGGCGGCCGCCGATGCCGAGGTGGAGCGACTCGAACGGGAGCTCGCGGCCGGCACCGACGAGCTGCACGCTCTCCTGGCCGAGCAGGAGGCGCTCTGGACCGCGCAGACGGCCCTCGCAGAGACCGAGGCGCAGCTCGAGACGGACCGGGAGCTGCTCGCGACGGCCGAGGAGGCCGTCCGCCTGCTTTCCGAGCAGGAGGAGGCGGAGGCGCGGCACGAGCGGTTCCAGCGGGCCGTCGTCGTCCGCGACGAGATCGGCAAGAAGGAGTCCACGCATCCCTCGACGCTGCCGCTGGCGGTGCTGCGCGAGGGAACCGCGCGGCTCCGCGAGCTGGAGCGGACGATCGCGGAGCTGACCGCGGAGCTCGGCGACGAGGTCACCGTGCAGGGCGAGATCATGCTGCCCGCGCCGCGCTGGCGCCCGCTCGCGGTCGCCGCCATCGTCCTCGCCGTGGTGGGGATCGTCGTCGCGCTGCTGACCGCGATGCCGGCGCAGCTGGGCGGCATCGTGCTGGCTCTTGCCGGCATCGTCTGCGCGGTCATCGCGATCCGGCGCCGGCGGCTGGCGTTCGACGTGAACTACCAGAAGCACCTGCGCGAGGAGCAGGTCAGCCGCCGGTTGCGCGGCCGGTCGGCCATCGAGGAGCAGCTCCGCCAGAACCAGAAGGCCCGCGAGGCACAGCTCGCCGGCCTCGGCGTCCGTGATGCGGCGGCCGCCGAGGAGCTGCTGTCCGAGGAGGAGGCGCACGTCGCGCGCCTGGACCAGCTGCGGGCGGAGTACGCGTCGCTGCTCGGAGACCCGCCCGAACAGGAGGACGTCGCCGTCCTGCGGGACCGCGCGGCGGCCGAGGCCGAGATGCGGCGCCAGCTGCTCGAGCAGATGGGCGAGATCGGCAAGCACCCGGCCGGGCACCGGGCCCGCTACGACGCGGCGGTCGCCGCCGACGAGGGCCGGCTGGCGGAGGCGCGCGAGCAGGTTGCCTCCGCCCGCGGTGCGGTCGAGGCGGACCGGGCGGATCCCGACGCGGTCGCCTCGCTCGCGGAGGCGCTCGAGGAGGCCCGCCTCCGGCGAGATCGCCTCGCGCGGCGCCGGCGGATCCTGGCGGGCACCCTCGAGGCACTTCGTGCCGCCGAGCAGGCGACGATGCAGCAGGCCGCCCGCTTCGTCGAGCGACGGATGCAGCGCGACGTCGAGCGGGTCACCGCGGGCCGCTACCGCCGCGTGCAGGTGGACGAGCGCGACCTGTCGGTCCGGCTCTGGTCCCCCGAGCGCGGCGACTGGGTCGACGTGCGGGCGCTTTCCGGCTCGACGCTCGCCCTCGCCTACGTGTCGGCGCGGCTGGCGCTGGCACGCCAGGTCACCGGGCTCCGGCGTCCGTTCCTCGTGCTGGACGATCCGTTCGTGGGCTTCGACGACGAGCGCGCCACGCGTGCGGTCGCCGTGGTGCGCGAGCTGGCCGCCGAGCACCAGGTGCTGCTGCTGACGCAGGACCACCGGTACGACGCCCTCGCCGACCTCGTGGTGGAGCTGCCGGCCCCGGCCGAGGTCGACGCGGGTCGGGCGGCCGCGGAGGCCGTCTGAGCGTCTCTGGCCTCGGGTTCGCGCTCGCGGCGGCGCTCAGCTGGGGCCTCGGCGATTTCGCGGGCGGCGTCGCCAGCCGGCGCGCCGGGGCGCTGCTGGTCGGCCTCGCGATGGAGTCCGTGGGGCTCGCCGTCGCCCTCGCGCTCTCGCTCGCCTCGGGCGACCCGTTCCCGGGCTTCGCCGGGGTCGCGTGGTCGCTGGTGGCGGGCACCGCGGGCATCGTCGGGCTGCTCGCCTTCTACCGGGCGCTCGCCACCGGTTCCATGAGCCTGGTCGCGCCCGTGGCTGCCGTGGTGGGGGCGGGCCTCCCCGTGCTCGCCGGCTACGCCTTCGGCGAGCGGCTCGCCGCGGGCCAGGTGCTGGGGATCCTGGCGGCGCTCGGCGCCGTGGCGCTCGTGTCGCGGCCCGGCGTCGACGAGGGCGGAGACGACCGGGGCGGCATCTGGCTGGCGCTCTTCGCGGGCCTGGGGTTCGCGGCCTACTTCGTCGGGATGGACCGGGCCATCGCGTCCGGGGCGGGCACGTGGTGGCCGCTGCCGATCGCCCGCGCGGCCTCGATCGTCGTCACGTCGATCGGGCTGTTCGCGACGGGGCAGGCACGCGAGGTCCGCCGCGTGGTCACCCCGCTCGTCGTCGTCTGCGGCCTGGGCGACACGCTCGGCAATCTCGGTTTCCTCGCGGCGCGCTCGGTGGGGACGCTGGGGCCGGCCGCGGTGGTCGCCTCGCTCTACCCGGCCGTGACCGTCGTACTGGCGTGGCTGTTCCTCTCCGAGCGGCTCTCCCGCGCGCACCTCGCGGGGGTGGCGCTCGCGTTCGCGGGGATCGTGCTGATCGCGCTGCCCGGGTAGCCGGCGCTTCAGGCCGCCACGGCCGCGCTCAGGCCGCACCGTCGGGCGCTGTACCGTCGGGCGGTGCGGCGGCCCTCAGGCCGCCACGCGGGCGTCGAGCGCCCAGCCCCAGCGCAGCACGCGCACCGCCACGAGCACGCAGAACGCCGCCAGTGCCAGGATCGCCGCCGCCGCGATCGAGGCGTCCAGGCTCCCGCCCTCGAACTGCGCGTAGACCAGCAGCGGGAGCGTCTGCGTCAGCCCGGCGATGTTCCCGGCGAACATGATCGTGGCGCCGAACTCGCCGAGCGAACGCGCCCAGCTCATGACGAGCCCGGCCGCGAGCGCCGGACGCGCGAGCGCGAGCGTGATGTGGCGGACGACCTGGACCTCGCTCGCGCCGTCCACGCGCGCGGCATCCTCCACCGAGCGGTCCACGCCGGCGAAGCCCGTCCGGGCGCTCCGCACGAAGAACGGCGCGGCGACGAACGACTGGGCGAGCACGACGGCGGCGGTCGTGAAGGGGAGCGAGATCCCGGCCCCGGCGAGGGCATGGCCGATGATGCCCTCCCGGCCGAAGGCGAGCAGGAGCGCCAGGCCGGCGACGGAAGGGGGCAGCACGATCGGGAGGTCGACGAGTGCCTCGACGATCGCGGCCCCGCGGAACGACCGGCGTGCCAGGACCCAGGCGAGCGGCAGTCCGAAGACGAGCGTGAGGACGAGGCTCACGGCCGTCGTGGCGAGGCTCAGGGCCAGTGCCTGCAGGACCGGCCCGCTCGCAGCGGCCGCCGAGATCGTCCCGTCGAGCACCGCCCGCGCGACGAGCGCGACGACGGGCAGCGCGAGGAAGAGCAGCGCGAGCGCCACGATGATCGCCACGCCGGCCCGCCACGGCGCGATGCGCCGTCGCACGAGCGTGACGCGTCGGGCGGCGACGCGGTCGGCGATCATGGCGCCGCGAGGAACCCGAAGCGCGCGAGGATGGCGTGCCCGTCGGGGCCGGCGAGCCACGCCAGGAACGCGTGCGCGTCGGCCAGGTGCGCGGACGACCCGACCACGACGCCGGCATACGTGGCGGGCACGTTCGCGGACGCGGGGATCGGGATCGACCGGACGTGCGTCGACGACTTCGCATCGGTCACGTAGACGATCGCGGCGTCGCCCTCGCCGAGTGCCACCTTGGCCACGACCGCGGAGACGTCGTCCTCGTGGGACACCACGTTCGCCTCGTAGCGCGACGCGAAGTCCGCTCCGTATCCCGGCAGCTTCGCCAGGTTGCGCACGACCTGCTCCGCGTACTTCGTGATCGGGACCTGCGAACCGGCGGCGACCACGCGCACGCCGGGGCGCCCGAGGTCGACCGGCGACGAGATGTGGGCGGGGTTGCCGTCCGGCACGATGACGGTCAGCGTGTTCCCGGCAAACGGGACGGCTGCGCCGTCGGCGAGCTTCTCCGTGACGAGCGCCTGCGCGTTGACGGTGTCCGCCGACAGGAACACGTCCGCCGGGGCGCCCTGCTCGATCTGCACGCGGAGCGCGGACGAGGCGCCGGGCGAGACCGTCAGGGTCAGTCCCGGGTGGCTCGACTCGTACGCGGGAACGGCGGCCGCCAGCGCCTGGGTGAGGGACGCGGCGGCGAAGACGATGAGATGCGCCGAGGTCGGCCGCGCAGAGGGGGAGGTGGCCGCCGCGGCGCCGCACGACGAGACGACCAGCAGCGTGGTGACGAGGGTCGCGACGAGCCGCGGCGTGCGGGCGCCGGGCCGCGTCCCAGGGCGGGAGGTCGTCGGCGGGTTCATTCGGGGGACCGGACGGCCCGGACGCCGGAGGCGGGAGCCGCCTCGACGATCACGTTCGTCGCCTTCACGATGCCGACGGCCTCGCTGCCAACCTGGAGCCCGAGCTCGTCGACCGCCTCCGAGGTCATGATGCTGACCACGCGGTGCGGGCCGGCGCGGAGCTCGACCACGGCGATGGGGTCTGCGCGCTGGATCCGGGTGACCACGCCCGGGAAGCGGTTGCGGGCGGACTGCGCCACCGGGGCCTCCTGCGTGGCGGACCGGCGCTCCGAGAGGAGGCGCGTCACCTCCGAGAGCGGCACCAGCCGCTGCCCTCCTTCCGACCGCCGCACGCGGAGCCGTCCCTCGGCCTCCCAGCGGCGCAGCGTGTCGACCGAGAGGCCCAGCATCTCGGCCGCCATCCCGACCCTGATCTCCGGCTCGTCACCACTCATACCAAGGCATGATGCCCGAAAACGACGGGCGATGCCTAGGCGTTCATCGGCGATCCGGCTCGGACGCGCGTCCGGGGTCCGGACGGCAGGCTGGGCGGCGGCGATGTCCCGCTGCCCGGTGCGTCCTCGTCCTCAGGCCGTGCGCCACTGCCGCTGCGCGAGCCACGGCCGCGCGACGGCGTAGGCGACGATCACGACGGCCAGCGAGATCCCGCCCCCGATCCCGAAGGCGACCGCCGCGCCGTACTGGGCCGCGAGCGCCCCGGCGAACAGGGCGCCGATGGGCGTCGAGCCGGCGAAGACGGTCGTGTACACGCTCATGACGCGTCCCCGCAGGTTGTCGGGGACGGCGAGCTGCACCGACGTGTTCGCCGTCGCCGTCATCGCGATGCTGCCGAACCCGACGCCGAACAGGCAGGCGAGGGCGATGGGCATCGCGTGCACGGCGATCAGCACCGCCTGGAGCAGCCCGAGGATCGCGCCTCCGACGAGCATGATCCGGGGCGACGAGCGGCCGAGGTACGCGATGAGGAGCGCGGAGACCAGCGAGCCGACGCCGGTGGCGGCCATCAGGAACCCGAACCCGGTGGCGCCGACGCGCAGGACATCGTCCGCGAAGACCGGCACGAGCACGTTCAGGTTCATCCCGACGGTGGAGATGACCCCGACGACGACCACGGCGAGCAGGACCACCGGCGTCCGCCAGACATAGCGCAGGCCTTCCGCGAGGTCCGTGACGACACGGCCCACGCTCCGGTCGAAGCGGTAGGTGCCGAGCGCGTGGAGGTCTGCGGTGCGCATGGCGAGGAGCCCGACGATCACGGCGACGAAGCTCAGCCCGTTGAGCAGGAAGCACATGGCGATCCCGACGAGGCCGATGAGGACGCCCGCGATCGCGGGACCGACGATGCGCGCTGCGTTGAAGACCGCCGAGTTCAGGGCCACGGCGTTCACGACGTCGTCCCGGCCGACCATCTCGACGACGAAGGCCTGGCGGGTCGGCATGTCGACCGTGTTCACGCAGCCGAGCAGGAACGCGAGGATCGCGACGTGCCAGGCCTGGACCTGGTGGGTCGCCGTCAGCGCCCACAGGACGAGCGCGAGGAGGGCGGAGGCCGTCTGGGTCGCGACCAGCGTGGTCCGCTTGGGGAGCGCGTCGGCGATGAGCCCGCCGAAGAGCCCGAAGACCATGACCGGCACGTACTGGATCGCGCTGATGACGCCCAGCACGAACGGGTCCTGTGTCAACTGGAGGACGAGCCAGCCCTGGGCGAGCGACTGCATCCACGTTCCGACCAGCGAGATGAGCTGGCCGAAGAAGAAGAGGCGGAAGTTCCTGTGGGCCGGGCGGACATGCCGCGGCGCGCGCCGGGCACCGTCCGCGCGGGGGCGGTCCCGGTGGCGGAGGGCATCCTCACAGACTACGCCGGCGGCACCGGAATCGCCCCGCAGTCGGCGCTCGCGGCTGCTCAGGCGCGCGCGGGCGTTCAGCGCTCGCCGGCTGCGCCGCCCGTCCGGCCCCTGCCCGTTGTCGCGGCGCCGCCCGATACCGTGCCCGAGCCGCCACCCCTGGACCCGCCCGAGGCTGCCGTGTCGGACGTGGGCACCGGCACCTCACCGGTACCGCTGCTCGCCACCGGCGGGCTCGACGCCTGCGGGGGCGCGGTGGCGGTGCCGGCCAGGGTGTCCGTCGGAGACGTGGTCGGCGTGACGACACCCTCCGGCGCGGTCTGGCTGCCGCCGTGGCTCGACGACGAAGAGGAAGCCTTCGGCCGCGGCGTGCGCTCCGGCTGCTTCGCCTTCGTGTCGGTCCCGCTCTTGGGCGCGGCGGTGCTGCACGGGGGGCTGGTGCGCCGGTGCCCGGTGCCGACGTCGCTGCCGTGCGAGCCGCTCTGGCCGCAGCGCGTCGTGTCGGTCGAGTCGGAGCCGGCCTTCCCGGCGGGCGTGACGGTGGCGGGCGCAGTGCCGTCCGGCGCGGCGCCCGCGCGGTTGCCGGGCCCGGCGCTCTGCAGCGGCGCGACTCCATTCGGCGAAGTGACCGCCGGTCCGGAGAAGTCGGGGACGACGTGCGCAGCCAGGTCGGCGAGGGGTCCGCGCGCGGCATAGGCCGTCGTGGCCGCGATCAGCAGGAGCGTGATGGCGACCAGCATGGCGCGGACGGGTCGCGCCCCGCGGCCCTGTCCCGCCAGCGCCGCGTACGTTTCGGGCGACTCGGTGGGCGCGAGCGGGCGAAGCGGCGCACGGCAGAGGCGGCAGAACGTGTCGCCCGTGCCGTTCGATGTGCCGCAGAAGATGCAGCGGACAGAGGCCATCGCGCACGTACCCCCGTGGCCAAGGATGTGCGCCGGGGCAGCACCTTGCAATGGCCCTTGCGTGTCTCCTGAACCGGCAGGCGGGTAGGTACTTCGTACGCGGCTCGCGCTCGTGCGTCCCCGTGTGCACCGTGATCGTCGGCCGTTCCGTGGGCCGGATCGCCTCAGGCCGGCCCACCCGCCACCGCCGTGGCCCGCTCGATCGCCCGCGTCACGAGGTCGGCGTCCTCGTCCGACAGCTCGTGGACGTTCCCCTGGAACGCGAGGGTCCAGCGCTCCGCGGGCCAGCGCCGCGCGTACGCCATCTCGCGCGCGAGCGGCTCCGCCGGAACGAACCGGTCGGGAAGAAGCGTCATGACGGGCTCCGTGGGGAAGCGCCACGGGTAGTCCTCGGCCGGGTGCGAGTCGGACGTCCAGATCCGCTCGTGCGACTCGTACGGCTGCCCGGATACCCGGCACAGGCCGGCGATCGCCTTGACCACGGTCACGTAGAAGAGGATCCGGTCGCCGGGCTGCACGCGCTCCCACTTGCGCCGGTGCCGGCTCTTCATGGCCGCCTGCCGGAACCCGAGGGCTCGACTCCGCTCGAAGTTCTCCGGTGAACTGACCAGCAGCCAGTTCGTCATCGCTCGTCCCCCACTGCTGTCGCTGTGAGTGCGGAGTATCCACGCCGGCGCCGAATCCGCATCGTCGCGCCCGGAAACGGCGCACCGCCCCGCCGATCGCGGGATTCCGCCGGACGTCGGATACTGGCGCCCACCGCAGCAGGCGCCATCCGTAGCAGGAGCTACCCGTGCCCGACCCGATCAGCCGTGCCGTGTCCACCCACGTCTTCCAGTGGGACGCGACCCTTCCCGCGCTGGCGACGCAGACCATCTCCGGCGTCGCCCAGTTCGGCATCTTCGTGGCCGTCCTGGTGGTCGGTCTGGGCGCGCTGTGGGCCGCGGGTGGGTCGCCTCGCGACAGGATCGTGCGCACGATCCTGCGCCTGATCCCCGGCATCGTCGCCGTGGGGGTGGCGCTCCTGGCCGCGCACTTCATCGGCAAGGTCCTGCCCGAGACGCGCCCGTTCGTGCTGCTCGGGCAGCAGCCGCTCTTCCCGCATGCCGCGGACGCGAGCTTCCCGAGCGACCACGTCAGCGGCGGGATGGCGATGCTCGCCGCGCGGGTCGGCCGCTGGACGAAGACCATCACCGTGGTCATCGTGATCCTGGTCGGCGCGGCCCGCGTGCTCGCGGGGGTCCACTGGCTGGACGACATCGTGGGCGCCGCGATCATCGGGCTCGTGATCGCCGGGCTGGCCTCCACGGCGTGGTCGGCCCTCGTCGTGCCGCGCCTCGCCGTCCGGACGGCCTGACCGCCGGTTCCGGGCCGGGCGGACGGGGTCAGCCCGCCGTCCGCATCGCCTCCGGCAGCCGCGCCGCCGCCGCCTCGTCGAGCATCCAGGTCGCGCCCTGCCGCGCCGCGAGCTGCGACGGGTACCGGCCCGGGTCACGGGGCCCGGCCAGCACGGCGCCGATGATGTCGGCCTTCGAGCCGCCGGTCGACATCACGAGCACGTCGCGCGCGGACTCCGTCAGGCGCGGCGAGATCGTCACCCTCGGGAGGTGCGGCGTCGCGGTGGTGGGCGCGGGCGCGCCGGCGCAGATCGGCGGCGCCGGCGCATCGACGAGGGGACTGCCGGGGAAGCACGAGAGGAAGTGTCCGTCGGGGCCGACGCCGAGCAGCACGAGATCGAAGATCGGGAGGCCGCCCGCGTCCAGCGGCAGCGTCGCCGTCAGCTCCTCCGCGTAACGCCGCGCGCATCCGTCGGGACCGGAGCCCTCCGCCTGCGCCTCGGCGATGGGAAACGGGTGGACGTTCTCGAGCGGGATCATGATCCCCACCGGTTCCTCGTCGAAGCCCGACGACCGATCGCCCCGCGGAGCGCCGGGACCCTGGACCTCGCGCCGGCCGGGTGCGACCGCGCGCAGCTGCTGCGAGCCGAGGAGCGTGCGCTCGACGAGCCCGACGTTGGACTCCGGGTGATCGAAGGGGACGAAGCGATCGTCGCCCCACCACAGGTCGACCCGGCGCCACTCGATGTGGTCGCGGGCCGGCGAGTTCCCCATGGCGCGGTACAGCGTGATCGCGGTGCTCCCGCCCGTCAGGGCTACGTGCGCACGTCCGCGCTCGTCCAGGGCGCGCTCGATCGACGTGAAGACGTACTCCGCGCCGTGCCTGCCGAGCGCCTCGGCATCCCGCACCACCACGATCCGCGGCCCCGCCATCGATACCTCCTGTCCGACTGCGCGATGTCCGCCGGCCCGGCCGTCCGGTGCCTGAGCGATCGTCCGGCCGCCCCCCGGTTCCTAGCCGCTCACCAGGCGTGCGGCACGGGCAACGCTCTCCTCGAAGATCCGGTCGTGGCCCAGCCGGTCGAGGCTCTCCGCCACGTAGGGCGCCTCGTCGAACGGCTCGAGCCGGCCCGCGCGGCGCACGACCTCCGCGCCGTCCCAGTCGGCCGTGGCCAGCAGGTGATCCGACTGGCGCGACACGCGGGCGCGGATCAGTCGCCGGCCGCGTCCCAGCTCGAGCTCGACACGCTGCAGCGAGCCGTTTGCGACCGGCGCGACGTGTCCGACCGCCGGCACGGGCCGGAACTCGACCCGGATCTCGCGGCGCCCGTCGGTCCAGGCACCGATCAGGCTCTCCGAGTTGCGCCGCGGCTCGAGGGGCCGTGCCACGTCCAGCTGCAGCGCGTTGGCCAGCCAGCCGGCGAACGTGGCCGCCTTGGAGAGCCGCAGCACGCCGCCCGGCCGCAGCACGTCGAAGCGCACGCTGCGGAGGCTCGCCAGTTCGGGCAGCAGGAGCGGGTGATCGAAGAGCGCGCCCAGCAGCTCGCGCCACAGGGTGAGCCGCATCCACCCGATGTCGTGCACGGCGACGGCATGCCCGGCCACGAGCACCGCCAGCGCGGCCAGCCGCGCGGCCCCGTCGTCCCGGAAGGCGCCCGAATCGATCAGCAGCTGGTCGCAGGTCTCGGCCAGCTCGCGGAACTGGCGGGATCCGAGCGGCGGGTCGTCGGCCCACCACAGCACCACGGGCAGGTCGTGGATGAGGAGCGGCGTCGCCAGCCCGGCGAGGTGCTGCGCCGTCTCGCCGCCGGCCGCGATGAGGATCCGCTCGGCGCATGTCTCGGTGACGGTCGCCGGCCGGACCATGCACTCGAGGCTGATCCGTGCGTCGAGGGACGAGGGGCCGTCGGGATCGCCGGGTGCGAGGATGATCGCGCGGGATGGGTGCCGCCCCGCCAGCTCGCCGATCGCGTCCAGGCAGCGCTCGAGGGTCTCGGGGCGGGTTGCCACGACCAGGAGCGTGAGGACGGAGGTGCGCGCCCGGACGCGCACGTCGCCGTGCCGGTCGAGCCGCGGCCCGACGCGGGGATCGCCGACCGCGTCCGCCTCGGCGGCTTCCGACATCCCCTCGAGCTCCGCCTCTCGGGCGGCGAGGCCCCAGATGCGCGCGAGCTCGGTCTCGATGTCGGCGACGGAGCCGGCGCGAGCGTCCCAGTGGTGGAGTGCTCCCGGGCCTGCCGGCCGGATGGGCGCCTCGCCATCGCCGACGGGTCGGCCCCGCCTCGTCGAGCCGCCCGACCGGCGCGAGGGGTGCCGATCGGAGGAACCGCGCCGCGGCGCCCCGGCGTCGTCCGGCCCCTGTGCGGCGCCCGGCGACCCGGAGCGTGCCGGGTCCCCGTGCCCGTCCGTCCGCCGTTCCGTATCGTCGTCGGACATCGCCTTCAGAGCCTCCGCCAGCGGCGTCCGTCGCGTTCGATCAGCCGGTCCGCCTCCTCGGGCCCCCACGTGCCGGCCGCGTAGTTCGGGAACTGGGGCGCGTGTCCGCCCTGGTCACCCTGCTCCCAGATCCGGTCGATCGGCGACACGATCGACCATGCGGCCTCCACCTCGTCCGCTCGCGTGAACAGCGACGCGTCGCCCAGCATCGCGTCCAGGAGGAGGGTCTCGTACGCCTCGGGCGCGTCGCTCGCGAACGAGGAGCCGTAGGTGAAGTCCATGTTCACGCTGCGCACGTCGAGCCCGAGGCCGGGCACCTTGGCCACGAAGCGCAGCAGGATGCCCTCGTCGGGCTGGATCCGCAGCGCGAGGATGTTGGGCTCGGGGCTCTGCTGGACGTCCTTGAAGATCGCGAGCGGCGGCTGCTTGAACTGCACCGAGATCTCGGTCACGGGCTTCGCGAGCCGCTTGCCGGTCCGCAGGTAGAACGGCACGTCCGCCCACCGCCAGTTCTGCACGTGGAGGCGGAGCGCGACGAACGTCTCGGTCGTGGAGTCCGTGGGGACCTTCGGCTCCTCGCGGTAGCCGGGCGCCGGCGCGCCCGCGACCCAGCCCGGGCCGTACTGCCCGCGCACCACGTCGTGCGCGACCCGCTCCTCGGACCAGTCGCTGTCGATGGCGCGGAGGACGCGCAGCTTCTCGTTGCGCAGGTCGTCCGCCTCGAACGCGATCGGCGGCTCCATCGCCACGAGGCTGAGCAGCTGGAGCATGTGGTTCTGGAGGATGTCGCGCGTGGCGCCGGCCTCCTCGTAGAACGCGCCGCGGCCCTCGACGCCGATCGACTCGGCCACGGTGATCTGCACGTGGTCCACGTACCGGCGGTTCCAGATCGGCTCGAAGATCCCGTTGCCGAACCGGAAGACCAGCAGGTTCCGCACCGTCTCCTTGCCCAGGTAGTGGTCGATGCGGTAGACCTGCG
>JAJYGK010000032.1 GCA_021790715.1 Chloroflexota bacterium | reverse complement strand
ACATCACGCGCGTGGAGTGCATCGACTTCGCGGACCTCGGGATGGAGGCCGTCTGGGAGATCGACGTGAAGGATTTCCCGGCATTCATCCTGACGGACGACAAGGGCAACGACTTCTTCGCGGCCCTGCGGTCCTGAGCGCCGGAGCGCCGGCGCGCGCCCGCGATGCACGCCGCGAAGGGAGGGAGAGCATGACCGACGAACTGCATGCCTGGGTCGAGCGCGCCTCGCAGGGCACCACGGTGCACGTCGCGCGCCATTTCGTCGCCTCGGCCCTGCTGGCACGGGACGCCGAACGGTACGCGCTTGCCTGCGGTGTCACGCCGGTCGAGGCGCTCCACGACGCGGCGGTCGTGCTGCTGCGCGACGCCGCCCAGCTGATCGTCGACGAACGACCCGAGGAGCTGGCGGAGGACGCCTGGGCGCCGCTCCGCGAGACCCTGCGGCAGCTGCGGGCGCAGGATCGGGACGCCTGACCGCACCCGGCGACGTCGCTGCCCGAGGGCCCGTGCCGGCTGGTAGCGTCATCGCATCACGTCGAGCCCGAGGAGACGCCCATGCCCCACGCAGACCGGATCGTCGACATCCTCGCGGGCCGGGTCCCGGTCGGCGCCCGCGCGACCGTCCAGGGCTGGGTCCGCACGCGCCGGGACTCCAGGGCGGGCCTTTCCTTCGTCCACGTCCACGACGGCTCGTGCTTCGACGCGCTGCAGGTCGTCGCGCCGGCGTCGCTGCCGAACTACGAGGGCGACGTGCTCCGCCTGACGACCGGCTGCGCGGTCACCGTCACCGGCACGATCGCGCCGTCGCAGGGCCAGGGCCAGTCGGTCGAACTGCTCGCCGACTCCATCGCCGTCGTCGGCTGGGTGGACGAGCCGGAGACGTACCCGATCGCGGCGAAGCGCCACTCGTTCGAGTACCTGCGCGAGGTAGCCCACCTGCGGCCGCGGACGAACACGTTCGGCGCGGTGGCGCGCGTCCGGCACTCCCTCGCGATGGCGATCCACCGCTACTTCGACGAGCACGGGTTCCTCTGGATCCACACGCCGATCCTGACGGCGAGCGACGCGGAGGGGGCCGGCGAGCTCTTCCGCGTCTCCACGCTCGACCTCGCCAACCTGCCGCGAACGCCCGAGGGCGCGATCGACTACACGCAGGACTTCTTCGGCAAGCCGGCGTACCTGACGGTATCGGGGCAGCTCAATGTCGAGACCTACTGCCTGGCGCTCGAGCGCGTCTACACGTTCGGGCCGACCTTCCGCGCGGAGAACTCCAACACCAGTCGCCACCTGTCCGAGTTCTGGATGGTGGAGCCCGAGATCGCGTTCGCCGACCTGGCGGACGACGCCGACCTGGCGGAGGACCTCGTCAAGTCGAGTTTCCGGTCGATCCTCGAGGAACGGCCGGACGACATGGCGTTCTTTGCCGAGCGCATCGACCGCGAGGCGGTCTCGCGGCTGGAGAGCCTCGTCACCTCCGAGTTCGTGCGGATGGAGTACACGGAGGCGATCGAGATCCTCCGGCGGTCCGGGCGCCCGTTCGAGTTCCCCGTCGAGTGGGGCGTGGCGCTGCAGGCCGAGCACGAGCGCTACCTGTGCGAGCACGCGGGCAGGCCGGTCGTCGTCCTGGACTTCCCCAAGCAGATCAAGGCGTTCTACATGCGCCTCAACGACGACGAGCGGACGGTCGCCGCAATGGACGTCCTGGCGCCCGGGATCGGGGAGATCGTCGGGGGCAGCCAGCGCGAGGAACGGCTCGACGTGCTGGACGCGCGGATCCGCGAGCTGGGCCTCGATCCCGCGGCGTACTGGTGGTACCGCGACCTCCGACGCTACGGAACGGTGCCGCACGCCGGGTTCGGCCTGGGGTTCGACCGGGCCGTCGCGTACGCGACCGGCATGTCCAACATCCGGGACGTGATCCCCTTCCCGCGGACCCCTGCCAGCGCCGAGTTCTGAGGTCAGCTGGCCGCGCGCAGCTCGTCCGGCTCGAGGTCGTCGCGGGCCGGCGCGTCGGGGCCCAGGGCATCGGGGGCCGGACCGTCCCCCGCCTGGGCCGCGAACTGCGTGCGGTACAGCTCGGCGTAGAGGCCGTCCACGGCCAGCAGCTCGACGTGCGTGCCCCGCTCCACGATCCGGCCGGCGTTCACGACCAGGATCTGGTCGGCCTCTCGAATGGTCGAGAGCCGGTGCGCGATGACGATCGAGGTGCGGCCGGCGAGCGCGCTGCGCAACGCGTGCTGGAGGGCGACCTCGGACTCGGAGTCGAGGTGCGCGGTCGCCTCGTCGAGCACCACGATGTCCGGCGCCTTCAGCAGCAGCCGGGCGATCGCCAGGCGTTGCTTCTCGCCGCCCGAGAGCCGGTATCCGCGATCGCCCACGACGGTCTCCAGCCCGTCGGGGAGCGACTCCACGAGCGGCATGATCTGCGCCGCCCGCAGCGCGTCGGCCAGCTCCGCGTCCGTGGCGTCCGGCTTCGCGTAGAGCAGGTTCGCACGGATCGTGTCGTGGAAGAGGTGCGCGTCCTGGGTGACGACGCCGATCGTCCGCCGCAGCGACTCGAGCGTGGCATCCCGCAGGTCCACGCCGTTGACGCGGATCGCGCCGGCGCGCACGTCGTAGAGGCGCGGCACCAGGTGACTGATCGTGGTCTTGCCGGCGCCCGAGGGCCCGACCAGCGCGACGAGGTCGCCCGGCCGGGCGGTGAAGGTCACGTCGAACAGGACCTGCTGCGAGGGCGCCTGGTCGAGAACGGCCACGGATTCGAGCGACGCGAGCGAGACCTCCTCGGCAGTCGGGTAGCGGAAGTCGACGTGATCGAACTCGACGGTGGCCGGTCCTCGCGGGACCTCCACCGCGCCCGGCTTCTCCGCCACCAGCGGCTTCAGGTCCAGCACCTCGAAGATGCGGTCGAACGAGACCAGCGCGGTCATCACGTTCACCTGCACGTTCGAGAGCGAGGTCAGCGGGCCGTACAGCCGGTTCAGGTACGCGGTCAGCGCGACGACGGTCCCGACCTGCAGCCCGCCCTGGATCGCGAGCACGCCGCCCCAGCCGTAGACGAGCGCCGTGGCGAGCGAGGCGGTGAGCAGCAGCGACGCCATGAAGACGGTGGTGTACATGGCCTGGGTGACGCCGATGTCGCGGACGCGCCCGGCCTTCTCCTCGAAGCTCCGGATCTCCCGCAGCGGCTGTCCGAAGAGGCGGACGAGCAGCGCCCCGGCGACGTTGAACCGCTCGGTCATCGTCGAGGTCATCTTCGCGTTCAGGTTGTAGCTCTCGCGCGTGATGGCCTGGATGCGCCGCCCGACCCAGCGGGCGGGGAACACGAAGATCGGGAACAGCACGAGGGCCAGCAGCGTGATCTGCCAGCTCAGCACGAACATCGCGAGCAGGGTCACCGCGACGCTGATCGCGTTCCCGACCACCGACGAGAGCGTGTTGGTGAACGCGCTCTGGGCGTCGAGCACGTCGTTGTTGAGCCGGCTGACGAGGGCACCGGTCTGGGTGCGCGTGAAGAACGCGATCGGCATGCGCTGGAAGTGCTCGAAGACCTGGGTGCGCATGTCGAAGATGAGCCCCTCGCCGACGCGCGCGGAGATCCAGCGCTCCGCGAGCGACAGGCCGGCGTCGAGGAGCGCGAGCGCGGCCAGGAGGACGGCGAGCTCGACCACGAAGCCGGTGCGCTTCGGGAGAATGCCGTCGTCGATGATCGCGCGGTAGATCAGGGGGTTGGCGGCCCCGATCGCCGCGTCGACGATGATCATGACGAGGAAGACGAGCAGCATCCGCCGGTAGGGCGCGGCGAACCGGACGATGCGCCGGAGGAGCCCCTTCGAGAGGTGCTGCGAGGTGACGCTCTCGTCGCGGCGGAACGACCGCATCAGCTGCCAGCCGCCCCCGCCGAACGAACCCATCATGGCCGGCTCTCCGTGCCGCAGAGCGCGTCGAGCAGCTCGAGCAGCTCCGCGCGACGGCCCTCGTCGAGGATCCCGAAGACGCGCTCGGCGCTCTCGCGGCGTGCCGCATCGAGGCGATCGATGAGGTGCCGGCCGGACGGCGTCAGCTCGACCAGGACCGAGCGGCGGTCGTCGGGGTCGCCCCGGCGGACAACGAGCCCGGCCGACTCCAGGCCGTCGACGAGGTCGGTCACCGAGCGCGGGACCACCGACAGTCGCTCCGCGATGGTCGTCATGCGCAGCGGGCCGCTCGCCAGCAGGCGCACGACGCGCGCCTGCGAGCCCGAGAGCCCGAGCGGCGCGAGCGCCTCGGCGGTGCCACGGCGCAGCCTCCGCATCGTCTCGGCGAACCGATCGGCGAGCTCGATCGGCTCGGCCCCCGCGGGGGCGACGGAACGTTCCATGTCGGGAGTGTACCTCATTGTGAGGTTCCTCAGTATTGATGCGATCCGCCCGGGGGCCGCGCCCGGGGCGCCCGGTCCGCCGCTCGCGCGGCGCTGGTATCGTCCTCGCATGACGCTCGACGTGCGGTGGCTCGGACGGATCCCCTACCGCCAGGCATGGGACCTGCAGCACGCGCTCGTCGATGCGCGCGCCGCCGGCGAGATCCCGGACACGCTGCTCCTCCTCGAGCACCCGCGCGTCCTGACGCTCGGCCGCAACGCCACCGAGGAGCACGTCCTCGCGCCCGCGGACTACCTCGCCGCGGCCGGGGTCGAGGTCATCCGCGTCGAGCGGGGTGGCGAGGTCACGTACCATGGTCCAGGGCAGCTGGTGGCCTACCCGATCGTCCGGCTGGGCGACCGCGGACTGCTGGTGCGCCCCTTCGTGCGACTCCTCGAGGCGGCGATGATCGAGACGGCCGCGGCGTACGGCGTCCACGCGGAACGACGGGAGGGGTTCCCGGGGGCGTGGTGCGATCCGGCCGGACCGCTCCCGCGCAAGCTGGGGGCGCTGGGCGTGCGGGTGGAGCGCGACGTCGCGTACCACGGCATCGCCCTCAACGTGACCACCGATCTCGCCGATTTCGGCCTCATCAACCCGTGCGGGCTGACCGCGATCGGCGTGACATCGATCGCGCGCGAGGCGGGCTGGGACGCGGAGCGGAGCGCGCCGAGCACCGCATCGGTCGCCGAGGCGGCCACGCGCTTCGAGGGCGCCTTCCGCCGGCTCATCGAGGCACCGGCCGTCGCCGTGTCCGACCCGTACCCGGCGGGAACATCCGAGCCAAGCCCGGCCGGCGCCGTGGCGGGTCGCGCAGCCACCGTCGACCCGTACGCGCCAACGCCTGGGGCGGCCGCGCCAGCCGCGCCCCGGACGGGGTGACCGATGCCCGGCGGGGTGTTCGAGCTGCGCAGGGATGCCATCACCGGGTGGTGGGTCGCGGTCGTGGTCGACCGGGCCTACGAGGCCGGACGCTTCGCGCACCGCGCCCAGCCGCTCCCCGGACGCGAGTGCCAGAACTGCGCCGATCCGCGCCGCACAGAGCCCTGGATCCGGACGCTGCGGCCGCACGCCTTCCGCGTCGCCGGTGACGAGCGGCGCGACCGCCAGGACGACCGGCGGGAGCGCGGTCCTGCCGATGGGCGCGAGCGGGGGCTCGGTGGCCGGGACCGGGACACGACACGCGAGCGGGACGCGGCCCGCGAGCCCGTCCGTGACCCCGGCCGTGATGAGACCCAGCCGGGCCTCGGGCTGGTCGCCGACGTCGGGACCTGGCTGACGATCGCCGCGCCCTACGGCCATCACGGGACGCTCGCCGACGAGCCCGAGGAAACCGTCATCCGCATGCTCGAACTGGCCCGCCGGACGATCGCGGATGCGCGGGTGCGCGGCGGCACGGAGTACGTGCAGGTCGTGGAGAACCACGGCCGCGAGGCTGGCGCGCTCACGAACCATCTCTGCCTGGACCTCTACGACCTGCCGCAGATCCCCCACCGGGTGGGCGAGGAGCTGGGCGGGTCGGCGCGGTACCTGATCCGGGAAGGCGTCTGCCCGTACTGCCGGCTCGTGCGCGACGAGGTCGCGTCCCGGGAACGGCTCGTCTTCGAGGATGCGGCGAGCGTCGCATTCGCGCCGTACGCATCCCGCTCGCCGTTCGAGCTGTGGGTCGTGCCGCGGCAGCACCAGGCGGACTTCTCCCTCGCCTCGGACGCGCAGGTGACGGGCGCGGCCGAGACGCTCCGCAAGGTCCTCCGCCTGCTCGACGCGCTCGACGGACCGCCGTACAACCTGGTGCTCCACACCGCGCCGCTCCACCAGCGGGTGGACGAGACGTACCACTGGCACTGGGAGATCCACCCCCGGCTGCGCGAGATCGCCGGCCTCGAGCTGGGCACGGGCCTTCCCGTCAACCCGGTGAGCCCCGAGCAGGCGGTGTCGGAGCTCCGCGCGCGGGCCGGCCTGGACCACGTGGAATGGCCGGCATGAGCGGCCTCCGGGACCGCCCCGGCGACCGGCTTCGGGAGGGTCCCGCAGCCCGCGCCGCGTCACAGCGCGGGCTCCTCGACCGTCACATGGCCGCAGGACGCGATGCGGAGGCGCCCTGGCCGGCGAGGTCCCGGGAGCGGGTCCGTGTCGGCCGCTCGCGCGAGCGCGCGATGGCTCCGCGGCTGAGGAACGAGTGGCGTCGATCGAGCTATGGCTCCCGCGACCGGTGGTCGCGGTGAGCGGCGACCGGAGCGCCGAGCAGGCGTCCATCGAGCACCTGTTCGCCCAGCACCACGCCGAGATCTACGGGTTCCTGGCCCGGATGGTGCGGGATGACGAGCTCGCCGCGGACCTGGCGCAGGAGACGTTCGTGAAGGCCTTCCGGGCGCTCGATTCGCTCGAGTCGCCGGAACGCGCGCGCGCGTGGCTGTTCCAGATCGCCAGCCGCACCGCGCTCGACGAACTCAGGCGCCGGCGGCTGATCCGCTTCGTCCCGTGGTCGGGCGAGAGCCGCGGGACCGCGCCATCGGCCGAGGAGACCGCGATGCGGGCCCGCCTCTCCGGCGAGATGGCCCGCGCGCTGGACCAGCTGCCCGACCGACAGCGCGCGGCGCTCGTGCTGGCCGAGGTGCACGAACTGACCGGCATGGAACTGGCGGATGCGCTCGGCGTATCCCACGCGGCGGCCCGCGCGCTCCTGAGCCGCGCGCGCGAATCGCTGCGCTCGGCCCTCGCGGCGGAGCGGGCCGCCTCGGCCGACCTCGCCGCCGGGGCAAAGTCCGGACGGGCCGCCGGCGCGGCGGTGACGCAGGCGCGCCGGCAGGAGGAACGGCGATGACCGGCACGCGTCCCGGGGGCGATGCCGGGCGGCCGCGCATCACGCACGCCGAGGCACGGGAGTGGCTCTCGGAGCGCATGGACGCGCCGCTGCCGCCGGGTCGCGAGGCGACGCTGGAGGCACACCTTGCCGGCTGCCGCGCGTGCCGCGAGGTGGCGGCGGACTACCTGGTCATCCGCACCGAGCTGCGCGGGCTTCCCGCTGCCCTGCCGCCCCGGGACCTGACGGCACGCACCCTCGCCGCGCTCGACGCCGAGGCCGGCCGCGTGCGTACCCCGCGGCCTGCCGCGACGCTGCGCAGCCGCAGCGGAGCGCGGAGCGGCGGCGTCGCCATCGGGTCGCTGCTCACGGTCGCCCTGGTCGCGGTGGTCGGGATCCTGCTCGCCGGTCCCGTCGTCGAGATTCCCGGTCCCCGCGCCGGTGCCACGCCGTTCGCGGTCGCGCCGGCGCAGCTGGCGTTCGTCGGCGTCCAGAACGACGTGGTCCGCCTGTATCGCAGCCGCATCGACCACGCCTGCCCCGCCAGCGCGCCGTGCACGGCGCTCAGCGCACAGGCCGACCAGGTCGTGGAGCTCCCCCAGACGGTGACGGTCGGCGACCTGGCGCTCGATCCCATGCACCGCCGGGCGGCGATCACCGCCCGTGCCGCGGACGGCACGACGACCACCTACTACGTGCTCGCCCTCGACGCAGCGGCCACGGTCACGCCGACCGCGCCGGCGCCGGGATCGTCCGGGTCCCCCGGTTCGCTTTCGACCGCGTCGGCGGGCGCGGACTCGTCCGCCTCGCCCGGGACACGCTCGTCCGCAGGCCCCGGATCGCCGGGCGCCGCCTCCGACTCCGGCCGCGTCGCCGGGCTGCCGGCCGCGTCCGGCGCCGCACGCGCCGCATCGCCGGCCGCAACCGCAGTCGCTGCGTCCGGAACCGATTCGCACGCCGCCCCGCACGCCACCGAGCGGACCGGGACACGCAGCACGGCGACCCCGCGACCGTCGCGCGAGCCGAAGGTGACCACGGCGCCCGTCCCCACGGCCCTCTCCACTGCCGTGTCTGCGGCCCCGACCGTCTCGACCCAGCTGCGCCCGGTGGACACTGCGGCTCCGGTGAGCGAGGCCGGCGGGACGCCCGCGCCCGGGTCGACGTCGATCCAGACCCTGCCGCCCGTGCCCGCACTGGCGATCCTCCAGCAGGTCATCCCGACCGGCGCGGCGCCGGCGTGGTCGCCCGACGGCAGCACGCTCGCCTTCAGCGCGATGCCGGCGGACGGCAGCGCCGGTTCCGACATCTACATCTGGCATCCGGGAGACGCGCAGGCGACCGCGCTGACCATGGACCACGCCTCGACGTTCGCCTCGTGGGCCGGCGACCGGATCGTCGGCAGCACGTTCTCGCCGTCGCCGGGTGACGCCGCGGCGCTGGTCCCGGAATCGTTCGTGATCGACCCCTACACCGGCGCACGGCGGGCGATCCGCGGCCAGGATCTCTGGCTCCCGTGCGTCGATCCGACGGGACATCGGATGGTCGCGTGGTCGGGCACGCTCGAGATGGCCGGCATGGTGCCGGTGCCCGGCGAAGGCCGGCTCGTCCTCGCGTCGTGGCCGGAGCTCGACCCGTTCGGATCGCCCGTGTCGCAGGCCACTCCGTCCGTCGTGACGGTGCCGTCTGCTGCGCCGGCCTCGTCCGCCGGCGCGTCTGCCGCCCCTCCGGCGGAAACGGGCGCGTCGGGCGAGAGCGCGGCCCCGATCGCGGGCACGGCCTCGGTGGGACCGGCGGCCTCCGCGGCTGCGGCGGCCTCGTCGCCGGTCACCCCGGGCATGCCGACTCCCGAGGGCGTGGACGCGACGCCGGCACCGGGCGCGCCGCGACTCGAGGAGTGGGCCGTCTCGTGGGCGCCGGACGGGTCGGCGTTCGCGGTCTGGGAAAGCATGGCGGTCGGCAGCGAGACCGGGACGCTCGCGCTGCACCTGGTCGACATGGTGACGGGGCAGTTGCTGGGCGGTTCGCCGCTCGGCGCGCCGGTCACTGCCGCCCGGGGCTTCTCGATGGGCGCGGACCGGCTGGCATGGACGACGCCGCCTGATTCGCAGGGCATGCGCTCCCTGCGGGTGATCGTCTGGGGCACCTTCGGGAGCGGCGAGCTGCGCAGCGGGCTGCTCGACCAGCAGGCGCTCGTCCCGGCCTTCTGACGGCCTGCCGCCCGGCAGGCGGCGACGGACGGCCCGGCGACGCGCCCGGGTCCCGGATCGTCGCTGCCGGACGCGATCCCGTCAGGGCTCCGGCCTGGTCGCCTCCGGCTCGCGCGCCTTCCGCTCGGCCGCGTCCAGCATCGGGATCCGGACCCCGCGCTCGCGCGCGACCTCGATCGCCCGCTCGTAGCCGGC
Organism: Chloroflexota bacterium; assembly: GCA_021790715.1. Taxonomy (GTDB): domain Bacteria; phylum Chloroflexota; class Limnocylindria; order Limnocylindrales; family CSP1-4; genus JAJYNJ01. Next base: position 7,975 of record JAJYGK010000032.1, on the reverse strand, counting down.
GTCGACGTGGCGCATGACGCCGGTGCCCGGGTCCGTGGTCAGCACGCGCTCGATCCGGGCCGCCGCCTCCGGCGTGCCGTCCACCAGTACGACCATGCCGGCATGGATGCTGTACCCGATTCCGACGCCGCCGCCGTGGTGGAGGCTCACCCACGTCGCACCCGCGGCCGTGTTCAGCAGCGCGTTGAGGAGCGGCCAGTCGGCCACGGCGTCCGAGCCGTCGCGCATCCCCTCCGTCTCGCGATTCGGGCTCGCGACGGAACCCGCGTCGAGGTGGTCGCGGCCGATGACGATGGGCGCCTTCAGCTCGCCCGACGCGACCATCTCGTTGAACCGCAGCCCGGCCTTCGCGCGCTCTCCGTAGCCGAGCCAGCAGATCCGCGCCGGGAGGCCCTGGAACGGCACCTTCTGCTCGGCGAGCGTGAGCCACCGTCGCAGGCTCGCGTTCTCGGGGAAGAGCTCGAGGAGCGCGCGGTCGGTGGCCAGGATGTCGGCCGGATCGCCGGACAGCGCGGCCCACCGGAAGGGGCCCTTGCCCTCGCAGAAGAGCGGCCTGATGAAGAGCGGCACGAACCCGCCGATCTCGAACGCATCGGAGACGCCCGCGTCTGCGGCCGCCTGGCGGATGTTGTTGCCGTAATCGAAGGTGACCGCGCCGCGCCGCTGCATCTCGAGCATCGCGCGGACCTGCCGCACCACGCCGTCGCGACTGGCGGCCACGTACGCGTCTGGATCCGACGCGCGCAGCTCGAGCGCGGCCTCGAACGACATGCCGGCCGGCACGTACCCGCCGAGGAGGTCGTGCGCGCTGGTCTGGTCGGTCAGCGCGTCGGGCTGCCAGCCGCGCCGCACCAGCTCCGGTTCGACGTCGGCCGCGTTCGCGACCAGGGCCACCGAGGTCGCCCGCCCGTCGGTGCGCGCCCGTTCGACCCGCGCCAGCGCGTCGTCCAGGTCGCTCGTCAGCTCGTCGACGTAGCCCGCCGCGTGGCGGCGTTCCGCGCGGGCCGGGTCCACCTCCACGCAGAGGGCGACGCCCTCGTTCATCGTGATCGCCAGGGGCTGCGCGCCGCCCATGCCGCCGAGGCCCGCGGTCAGCACCACGCGCCCTGCGAGCGTCCCGCCGAAGTGCTGGCGGGCCATCTCCGCGAATGTCTCGTACGTGCCCTGGATGATCCCCTGCGTCGCGATGTAGATCCACGACCCGGCCGTCATCTGGCCGAACATCGTGAGCCCCATCCGCTCGAGCTCGCGGAAGACGCCCCAGGTCCCCCAGTGCGGGACGAGGTTCGCGTTCGCGATCAGGACGCGCGGCGCGTCAGGCGTGGTCCGGAAGATCCCGACGGGCTTGCCTGACTGCACGAGCAGCGTCTCGTCGTTCTCGAGCTCGCGCAGCGAGTCGACGATCGCGTCGAACGCCTCCCAGCTCCGCGCGGCGCGCCCGGTGCCCCCGTACACGATCAGCTGATCGGGCTTCTCGCCGACCTCCGGGTCGAGGTTGTTCATCAGCATCCGGAGCGCGGCTTCCTGCCCCCAGCCCTTGCAGGTCCGCTCCGTGCCCCGCGGGGCACGGACGGGCCGCGGGCCGTGTCCGGGCGTGACGATCGTCGAGCCGCTGGGACCGAGGAGCGCGGCGGCGGGCGAGGCGGAATCGGCGGGGGCGGTCGGCGCGGCGTCGGCCGGAGAGGTGGTGCTCATGCGGACACGCTAGGTTGACGGCGTTCCACATGCAAGTCGTGCCGCCGAGGGTCCACGCCGCCGCCGGCCGGCGGCGCGCGCTACCGCGCGATGTCGCGCCTGGTCACGCCCCACGCGCCGATCGCGATGCCGGCGACCCCGATCGCGACGCACGCGACGACGCCGACCGGGTCCCACTGCCCGATCATCGGCTGCCCGAAATGCGCCGTCAGCGCCAGCTGGTGGACCCAGTCGGGTGCCTTGAGCGCGGGTGCCAGCAGGTCGATCAGGTAGGTCGCGATGACCACCAGCGCGGCGATCTCGGCCGCCACCGACGTGCGCCACACGCCGCCGACCGCGACACCGATCCCCACGATCGCGAGGGCGTAGATCCCGAGCGACGCCGAGCCGAGCAGGGCATCTCCGGCGGTCGCGCCGCCGGCCGCCGCGCCGACGGCGATCGCGAGCGCGACGATCGCGGTCATCACGACGACCGAGAGGATGGACGCGACGCCGCCGGAGACCACCCACCGCGCCCGTGCCAGCGGGACCGACAGGACTTCCTCGAGCCGCCCGTCGGTCTCGTCGGAGGCCCACTTCGAGACGAATGTCGTCGCCGCGAACCCCGCGCCGATGTAGAAGAGCGCGACGTACAGCTGGAGCCAGCCGCCCGCCGTCGCGAAGTCGAAGCTGGGGAAGACCTTCGAGAACGTGGCGATGAGGTTCTGCTCGCCCGCGACCTGCTTCGAGAACGGACCGACGAGCGAGGCGAGGAGGCCTCCCATCAGCCCCATCCCGATGCCCCAGGCGAGCGCCCGCGGCAGCTGGTCGCCGAACGCGCGGCTGATCGGCCCGTGGACGCCGAGGACCTGCTTCGGCAGTCCGGGCAGCGAGAGGCCGGCCGTCACGCCGAGGTCGCGCCGGGTGAAGAGCTCCACGCCGATCGCGAGGAGCACGACCGCGACGACGAGGACCGCGGCCAGACCGCCCCAGTCGTAGATGCCGACGAGCGGGATGTGGTTCGCGGTCCAGTGGAACGGGCTGATGGTCACGAGGGGGCCGCCCACCTCGAGGCCGCTCGCGAGCCACAGGACGACCATGGCCACGCCCGCCACGCCAGCGGAGCCGGCGCGACCGAGCAGCGGCGCGAGCGCGAGCGCGAGCCCGCCGAAACACATCGCGATGAACCCGACCCACAGGGCGAACCCGATCGAGCCGACCAGCGGGATGCGGTCGCCGAGCGACGGGTCGCCGAAGGCGTTCGAGGCGACGGTGAGGAGCACCGCCATGACGGCCATGGCCAGCCAGAGGATCGTCAGGTGGGCGGCCAGCTTCTCGAGCGCGATCCGCCGCTTCCCGAACGGCGACGCCGCGACGAAGTCGAGGCTGCCGCGGGCGGCCTCTCCCGCGAGCGTCCCGGACAGGGCGAGGATCGACCACAGGCCGGCGCCGACGGCGAACAGCGAGCCGTACTTCCAGGTGAGGTACCCGCCGAGCGTGCCGAGCTTCGGGCCCATGAGCGTGGCGTTGCCGAAGAGGTTGACCATCGACGCGGGCATGCTCGTCACGAGCTTGTCCACTTCGTGACGGGACGCCACGGTCGGGAAGACGGTCCCGATCGCCGCGCTGAGCACCAGCGAGAGGCCGCCGAACAGGCCGGCGGCGATGATGAACGAGAGGCGCGAATCGCGGATGGTCTTGCCGTAGATGCTGCCGAAGCCGACCAGCCGGCTCCGGAGCGGGATGGGCGGAACCGCGGGGGCCGCCGCCCGCCGCGGCGCACCGGCACTGACGGCCATGGCTACTTCACCTCGACGGGCGAGCCGGCTTCCGGCGCCGCGTCCGCGGACGATCGTCCGTACTGCGCGAGGAACGTCTCCTCGAGGCTCGGCTCGCGCGACACGAAGTCCAGCAGGTCGTACTGGGCCGCGGCGCGCACGACCGGCGTGATCGCCCCGGCGACGCGCATGCGGAGCACGTGGTCCTCGGCGGAGAGGTCGCTGACGCCGGGCAGGCTCGCGAACGCGGAGGCCGGCACGGACCCCGAGAACCGCAGCTCCACCTGGTGGTGCGCCAGGTCCCGCAGGCCCTCGACCGTGTCGGTCTTCACGATGCGACCCTCGCGGATGATCGCGACGCGATCCGCGCTCTTCTCGACCTCGGACAGGATGTGGGATGACAGGAACACGGTCGCCCCGTCGCGGACGGCCTCGCGGAGCGTCGCGAAGAACGTCTGCTGGACGAGCGGGTCCAGGCCGGACGTCGGCTCGTCGAGGATCAGCAGCTCGGGCCGATGCTGCAGCGCGGCGATCGCGCCGACCTTCTGCTTGTTGCCCTTGCTGTACTCCCGGAAGCGGCGCGAGGCGTCGAGCTCGAAGCGCTCGATCAGCGAGCGCTGGTAGGCCGGGTCGACGCCCCCCCGCAGGTTCGCGAAGTACTCGAGGGTCTGCTTCCCGGTGAGTCGGTCGTACAGCGCGAACTCCCCCGGGATGTAGCCGATCCGCCGATGGATCGCGACGGGGTCCGCCGAGCTCTCGATCCCGAACACGCGTGCGTGCCCGGAGCTCGGGCGGATCAGGTCGAGCAGGATCCGGATCGTCGTCGTCTTGCCGGCGCCGTTCGGACCGAGGAAGCCGAAGACCTCGCCCGGCTGGACGGCCAGGTCGACGTCGATGATGCCGCGGTGGCTGCCGTAGTGCTTCGTGAGCTGTTCGGTCTCGATGACGGCCGTCATGCCCGGGTCTCCTCTGGCTGGGATTGCCCGGCCGAGGCCGGGCGCGTGGCTGCCGAGCTCCGCTCGGCGAGGTAGCGATCGATGAGTGCCGGGAGCTCGCGCGCCAGGAACGCGACCGCGTCGTGGACCTCCAGGAGCCGCTCGCGGCTTCGTGCCCGGCCCTCGACGGCGGAGAGCCCCTCGGACGTGATCTCGAGCAGACGCCCGTAGGCAGTGCCCGTCGAGCGCAGCAGCGAATCGAACGTGCCGGGCGGGGCGCTGAAGTACTCGCGCCGATCGCCCCGGCGACGAACGCGGCGGATCATGCCCGCCGAGCTGAGCGCCGCTGCCGCGCCGCTGATCGCGCCCCGGCTGGCCTTCAGCGCATCGGCGAGATCGCCGGCCGTCTGCGCCGGGGGGTCGCAGATGAGCAGCCAGGCCCAGAGCCGGCCCGCCATCGGGGTCATCCCGAAACCGTCCAGGTACTGGCCCATCGCCTCGACGAACGCCGCCTCGTCTTCCGTCATGGGCACACGATACGATTATTCGTGAGTTCTGACAATACTGAACGTTCGCACATTACACACCTGTCCGGTTCACCCGAACCAGTACCGCAGCGCCGTGTCGTCGGTCAGCGGCCAGGCCAGCCGCGTGAGTCCGAGGATCCGCTCGAAGGCCTCGGTGTAGGAGGCGATGGTCAGCCGGACGGTCTCGAACGGCACCGTCCCGTCGCGCCGGCCGATGAAGAGGCGGATGGCCGCGTCCTGCATCCCCAGGAGCAGCGCGGTCAGGACGCCGGCCGTGGCCTCCGGCTTGTCCACGTCGAACGACCCGTCGCGCTCGCCCTGGCGGAGGATCTTCGCCAGCACGGGGGTCAGGTGCGCGGCCGTCGCCGCGCGGAGCCGCTGCAGCACGACGCTGTTCTCGTCCGAGTACCAGGTCCGGACGAGCTCGGCGACCGCCTCCGGCTGGAACTCGGGCTGCCGGCTCTTCCACCGGGCGATCCCGGCGAAGACCTGCTGCAGCTTCTCGACGGCGCCGAGGCCGGGGTCATCCGCGATCGGAGCCACGTTCCCGACCCCGACCTCGACCATCCGGTCGATGACGGCCGCCAGGAGCTCCGCCTTGGAGTCGAAGTAGTGATAGAAGGCGCCGCGCGACGCCCCCACGTCGTCGAGCACGTCCTGGATGCTCAGCTGCTCGTACCCCTTCTCCTGGATGAGCCGCAGCGCCGCGTCGACGAACGCGTCGCGACGGACGGCATGGGCGGCGGGATCCAGCGTCCTCGGCATCGATCCTCCTATTAACAAACCGACTGTCGGTCTATCTTACGCCGCCTGTCCAGCGGGCCGATGCTCCCTCACGGGCGCGCCCGCGGCGACTACGATGGACGCGGCTCGGCGTCGCCGGCTGACGTCGATCTGCCCTCGCCTGGAAGCAGGTATCTCCCATGTCCATCGTCCTGGACGGCTCCTCCCTGACCGTCGAGCACCTCGCCCGGATCGCGCGCGACGGCGAGCCCGTGGAGCTCGACCCCTCCGCGCTCGAGCGCATCCGCGTCTGCCGCGCGATGCTCGAGGAGAAGCTCGCGGCCCACGAAGTCATGTACGGCACGAACACCGGGATCGGCGAGTTCTCCGAGGTCGTGCTGAACGACGACCAGGTCCGCGAGTTTCAGCGGTACCTCGTCTACAACCACGCCGCCGGGATCGGCGACCCGGCGCCGATCGACGTCGTCCGGGCGTCGATGGCCGGCCGCATCAACGTCCATGCCCACGGCAACTCGGGCTGCCGTCCCGAGATCACGCTGACGCTCGTCGAGATGCTGAACCGCGGCGTCACGCCGGTCGTGTGCCAGCGCGGCTCGGTGGGGGCGAGCGGCGACCTGGCGCCGATGGCCCAGATCGCGCTGCTCCTGATGGGCGAGGGCGAGGCGTGGTTCGAGGGCGAGCGCCTGCCCGGTGGGGAGGCGATGCGGCGCGCCGGGATCACGCCGCCGGGCCTGCAGGCGCGCGACGGCCTCGCCACCATCAACGGCTCCAACGTCCTGACCGCGATGAGCGCGCTGCAGCTCTACGACATCGACCGCTGGCTGCGCCAGGCGGAGATCGCCGCCGCGATGTCGCTCGAGGCGCTGATCGCCAACATGAAGCCGTACGACGTGCGGCTCCACGAGCTGCGCGGGTTCGCGGGCGCGATCCGGTCGGCGAAGGCGATCTCGCGGGTGCTCGCCGGCAGCGACCTGCTCACGGGGCGCATGAAGACCAAGGTGCAGGACGCCTACTCGATGCGCTCCACGCCGCAGGTCATCGGCGCGGCGCACGACGCGGTGCGCTGGGCGCGCTCGCAGGTGGAAACCGAGCTGAACGGGGTCGGCGACAACCCCATCTTCCTGCCCGACGCACGGCTGACGCTGACGGGCGCGAACTTCCAGGGCTCACCCGTCTCGCTCCCGATGGACATGGTCGGCGCCGCGGTGACGATGGTCTGCGTGCTCTCCGAACGACGCCTCAACCGGCTGACGAACCCTGCGCTCTCCGCCGGCCTCCCGGATTTCCTGACGAAGGGCGCCGGTATGTTCTCGGGCATGATGCTCAGCCAGTACACCGCCGACACGCTCATCGTCGAGCAGCGCATCCTGTCCACGCCCGCCTCGATCCAGTCGATCCCGGCCGCGGCCGACCAGGAGGACTTCGTCTCGATGGGCATGAACACCGCGATCAAGAACGGGCAGATCCTGGAGAACGCGCGCGGCGTCCTCGGGATCGAGTTCATGGCCGCGGCACAGGCGCTCGACTTCCGCGAGTTCACGCCGGGTCTCGGCACGCGCACGGCGCACGAGGTGGTGCGGCGGCACGTGGCGCACCTCGACGTGGACCGGCCGCTGCACGTCGACCACACGTGCATGCGCGAGGTGGTCCGCTCGGGCGAGATCCTCGAGGCGGTGGAGGCCGCGGTCGGCCCGCTCGGATAGCGACGGCGTCGCGGCAGCGGAGAGCCGCGTTCCGGGCCGGGCGGTCCGACGTGCACGTGGCGCACGCTGGCGACCGAACGGTCATGGGCCGCAGACGCCACGGCCGAGGCCGTGCATCTGCCTCACGCGCACGACCGGGTGCCCGCTGGCGAGCGGCTGATTCGTGCATGCCGCGCACGAGTTCGACGTCGCCGGGCCTGAACGATCCTGTTCGCGCGCCTTCGCGCGCCCAGGACACGGTCTGCAGCGGCCATCTCGTCGCTTGCATGAGCCCTGTGCAGACAGCCGTCCATCTCATGCACGCGCCGCACAGAAACGCCGAGGGCGCTCCCGGCGCGCGGCAGGGCGCTCTCAGCCCGGGGTGCAGAGCGGGATCGTCTCCGTCTCGACCGCGGTGCCGATCGTCGCCGTGACCGTGAGCGAGCCGTCGCCGCAACCCATCCCGGGCGGCAACTGGACGGTGGCCCGGAACGCCCGCCAGCGCGCGAGGTAGGCCGTCGCCGCAGACGTCGCAACGGACGATGCCGACGACGAAGCCGCGGCGGAAGCCGTCGCGGACGCCGATGATCCCGACGCCGGCGCGGACGACCCGCCGGACATGTCGCCCGACACCC
>JAJYGK010000010.1 GCA_021790715.1 Chloroflexota bacterium | reverse complement strand
CGAGGTGACCGACCTGCGGATGTACTTCCCCATCACGCAGGGGATCATCTTCACGCACCACGTCGGCGACGTGCGTGCCGTCGACGGGGTGACGCTCTCCGTCCGGAAGGGGGAGACGCTCGGCCTGGTCGGCGAGTCGGGGTGCGGCAAGAGCACCACCGGCCGCGCGATCCTGCGCCTCTACCGGCCCACCGACGGCCGCATCGTCTTCGACGGGACCGACATCACGCGCCTGGAGGGCGGCCCGCTCCGCCGCATGCGCCGCCGCATGCAGATGATCTTCCAGGACCCGTACGCCAGCCTGAACCCGCGCATGACCGCCGCGGGCATCGTGGGCGAGCCGCTGGACATCCACGGGATCGGAACCACGAGCGAGCGGCGCGACCGCGTGCGCGAGCTGTTCGAGGTGGTGGGCCTGGACCCGGAGTTCGGCGAGCGGTACCCGCACGAGTTCTCCGGCGGCCAGCGGCAGCGCATCGGCGTGGCGCGCGCGCTGGCGGTGAACCCGGACCTCATCGTCGCCGACGAGCCGATCAGCGCGCTCGACGTCTCGATCCAGGCCCAGATCATCAACCTCCTCGAGCGGCTGCAGGGGCAGTTCGGCCTGACCTACGTCTTCATCGCCCACGACCTCTCGGTGGTGCGGCACATCAGCGACCGCATCGCGGTGATGTACCTGGGCCGGATCGTGGAGCTGGCGGCCTCGCGGGAGCTGAACGAGCGGCCCATGCACCCCTACTCGGTGGCGCTCCTCTCCGCGGTGCCGATCCCGGATCCGGCGGTGGAGGCCCGTCGGCGGCGGGTGATCCTGCGCGGCGACGTCCCCAATCCCGCGGCCCCGCCGCCCGGCTGCCACTTCCACACCCGCTGCTGGCTGCGCGAGCGGCTGGGGAACCCCGCCGAGTGCGAGACGGTCGTGCCGCCGCTCGTGGAGGCGCTGCCGGGACACGCGGTGGCCTGCCACTTCGCGGACCGCGTCGCCGGGACGCCGGAGGCCAGCGCCCCGGCCGACACGGCGAACGCCGTGCGCGCGGGCGGCGCGTCGGGCGTCACCGCCGGTGCGGCCCCCGGCGCGGGACGCGCGACCGCGTAGGTCACGGGTCCCGCGCGACGCCGCGGGCATGAGGCCGCGAGGCAGGCCCGCTAGACTCGGTGCGATGCATGTGCGCCTCGCGCTCGCCCAGCTGGCCCCGCGCCTCGGCCGCCTCGACGACAACCTGGCGGCGCACCGCGAGGTGCTCGCGGCGGCACGCGACGATGGGGCCGACCTGGTCGTGTTCCCCGAGCTCGGCCTGACCGGCTACCAGCTGCAGGACCTGAGCGCCGAGGTCGCGATGTCGCTCGACGACCCGCGCCTGGTCGCGCTCGCGGCCGAGACGCACGGCTGCTCGGCGATCGTCTCGTTCGTCGAGGAGGCGCCGGACCACCGCCTGTTCATCGCGGCCGCGCTCATGGAGGACGGGACGATCCGACACGTGCACCGGAAGGTGTACCTGCCGACGTATGGGCTCTTCGACGAGCGCCGCTTCTTCGGCGCGGGCCAGGTCGTGCGCGCCGCGCCGAGCCGGCTGGGCGTGCCGCTGGGACTGGCCGTCTGCGAGGATTTCTGGCACCTGTCGGTCCCGCTGCTGCTCGCGCTCGACGGGGCGCAGGTGCTCGTGAACGTCTCGTCGTCGCCGGGGCGCGACGTCGCCGCGATCAACGAGGTCGGGCTGGGCACGGCCACCAGCTGGCGTGCCCTCATGCGGACCTATGCGATGCTGACGACGAGCTTCGTCGTGTTCTGCAACCGGGTGGGAGTGGACGAGTCGGTGACGTTCTGGGGCGGCAGCGAGGTCATCGGTCCCGACGGCGAGAGCAGGTTCCGCGCGCCGCTGCACGACGAGGGCGTCTACACCGCCGAGATCGACCTGGCCGACGTGCGCCGCGAGCGCATCGTGCTGCCCGTGCTCCGCGACGAGCGACCGGAGATGGTGCGGCGCCAGCTCGAGCGGGTGCTCCGGGAGCGCGCAGAGGAGCGGTGATGGACGGGGAGGGCCTGCCCGCCGCGGGCGGCGCGCCGGGCGACGGCCTCTTCGAGCTGCCCCCGGAACTGGCGATCGACACGCGTGTCGCCCGCCGCATCATGGTCGAGTTCATCCGGGGCCAGCTGCGCCAGGCCGGCTTCGAGCGGGCGGTGCTCGGGCTGTCGGGCGGGATCGACTCGGCGGTCGTCGCGTATCTCGTGGCCGAGGCGATCGGCCCGGAACGGCTGCTGTGCGTGCTGATGCCGTACCGGACGTCGTCGCCCGAATCACTGGCCGATGCCCGCACGGTCGTCGAGCGCCTGGGGTGCGCGAGCCGCGTCGTCGACATCTCGCCGATGGTGGACGGGTACTTCGGCCGGGTGCAGGGCGAGCACCTCGAGCCCGGCGCGCTCGGGGTTGAGGGGCGCGAGGCGTCGGGACTGCGGCGCGGGAACCTGATGGCCCGCATGCGCATGGCCGTCCTGTACGACCAGTCCGCGGACTGGGGCGGCCTCGTCGTGGGCACCGGCAACAAGACCGAGGTCCTCATCGGGTACTCGACCCACTTCGGCGACGACGGGTGCGCGTTCGACCCGGTGGGCGACCTGTACAAGAGCCAGCTCCGCCAGGTCGCCGCCGACATCGGCGTGCCCGAGCGGATCATCTCCAAGCCGCCGTCGGCGGACCTGTGGCCCGGCCAGACCGACGAGGCGGAGGTCGGCTTCAGCTACCCGGACGTGGACCGGCTGCTGTACTGGATGGTCGACCGGCGCCGCTCGCCGGATGAGCTCGCGGAGCGCGGCTTCGATCCGCGCTTCGTCGAGCGGGTGAGCCGCATGGTCGCCGGGTCGGAGTTCAAGCGACAGGTCCCGCCGATCGCGAAGCTCGGCCCGCGCACGTCGGGCGTCGACTACCTGTACCCGCGGCGGCGGCCGGCGCCGCGACCCTGATGGTGGATCCCGGGACGGCGGACGCCGGGGCGACGGGAGGGACGCTGTACGTCGTCTCCACGCCCATCGGGAACCTCGCCGACATCACGCTCCGCGCGCTCGACGTGCTGCGCGCCGTCCCGCTCGTCGCCGCCGAGGACACGCGGATGACCCGGCGGATCTGGGCGCGGCACGGGATCGAGACGCGGCTCGTCAGCTACCACGCCCGCAACGCGGTGCGGCGCGAGCCCGAGCTCCTCGCGCACCTCGCCGAGGGGCACGACCTCGCCCTGGTCACCGATGCCGGCACGCCGCTCGTCAGCGACCCGGGGGAGGGGCTGGTCGCGGCATGGGCGGCCGCCGGCGGCCGGGTCGTGCCGGTGCCGGGCGCATCGGCCGCGCTCGCGGCGCTGGTCGCCGGCGGGATTCCGGCCCCGCGCTGGGCGTTCGAGGGGTTCCTGCCGCGCTCCGGGCGGGAGCGGCGCGAGCGACTGGCGCGGATCGCCGCGGACGATCGCGCCACGGTCCTCTTCGAGGCGCCCGGACGGTTTGCGGCGACGCTGGCGGACCTGTCCGAGGCGTGCGGGGGCGAGCGGCACGCCGCGGTCTGCCGTGAGTTGACCAAGCTCCACGAGGACGTGCGGCGCGGCGCGCTGGCCGACCTGGCCGGAGCCGTGCGGGAGACGCCGGTGCGCGGCGAGGTGGCGATCGTGGTGGCCGGGGCCCGGCCGGCGGGGAGGGAGGGGCCCGCGGCGAGCGCAGCCCTCGCGGAGGCGCGTGCGCGCGTCGATCGGCTCGCCCGCGAGGGGATGACGCGGTCCT
>JAJYGK010000011.1 GCA_021790715.1 Chloroflexota bacterium | reverse complement strand
CTCGTCTCCAGTGGCGGTGCGACCGTCTCTGCGGCCTTCGTCGCCGAGACGGCGGAGGTCTTCGGCTGTCGCGTCAAGCGCACCTACGGCTCGACCGAAGCGCCCACCGTGACGACAACCACGGCCTCGGACCCGCCCGAGGCCGCGCGCGAGACAGACGGGCGCGCCGTCGGCGCCGTCGAGCTCGCCGTCTGCGACCCGGGCTCCGGCCGGCGCCTGGCGCCCGGGTCCGTCGGCCTGCTGTCGGTGCGGGGCCCGGAGCTGTTCGCCGGCTACGCCAACCCGGCCCACAACGTGGCCGCGTTCGCGCGTGGCGGTTGGTTCCGCACCGGAGATCTCGCCTCGGTCGACGACGCGGGCTGGCTGCAGGTCAAAGGCCGCGCCGGCGACCTCATCATCCGTGGCGGCGAGAACATCGTCGCGGCCGAGATCGAGGCCGTCCTCGAGTCCCACGCCTCGGTCCGCCACGCCGTCGTCGTCGGATACCCCGATCCGCTCATGGGCGAGCGTGCCGCTGCCTTCGTCATCGCCGAGCCCGCGCTGAGCTTGGAGGAGTGCGCGCGTTGGTTCGCGGCCCGCGGCGTCGCCCGCTTCAAGACCCCCGAGCGCGTCGTCAACCTCGACCACCTCCCCCTTCTCGGCTCCGGCAAGCCGGACCGGGCGGGCCTGCGCTCCCGTGCCGCGGAGCCAACGTCCTAGGCGGCGGACGCAAGGCGCGCCGGGTCGGCCTCAGGCCTGGGGCAGACGGACGACCGTCGCCCCGCCGACGTGCTCATAGCGCTCGCTCGTCGAGGTCATGACGATGACCTGTGCGCGCTCTGCCGCAGCCGAGAAGGCCGGGGCGAGCCGCCGGAGCCGCTCGGGGTCCGAGTAGCCGAGGGCATCGTCAAGGATCACGGGGACCCCGGCATCCCCGCCGGCGCCGTGCGGGTTGACGAGAATGGCGCACGCAAGGCGCGCAAGCACCGCGAGCTGCTCGCGCGCTCCGGTCGACAGAAGCTTGAACGGGATGGCGACACCGTCAATCGTGCGGCTGCGCAGCGACAGATTCGTAGCGTCCACCTCCACCGAGGCGGTCGGCCCGAACACCACCCGGGCCAAGGTGTCGACCTGGGCCTTGTACGGCGCGACGTACGCGCGGCGCGCGCTGTCGCGATGGCGGGCGAAGGTCTCGTAGAGGAGGTTGGCGGCAGCCGCCCGCCGCTCCGTGTCTTCGTACTCGGCGGCGATCGCGGCCTCCTCGCTCGTCGTCCTGTCGATCGCATCCTGGAGATCCGGCGCCCCGGCGGCGGCCAACGTCGCCTCCAACGCCACCCGCCGCTCGCCGAGCTCTCGGCGTTCGCGGGCGATGCGCTCCACGAGCTTCTCTGCGTTGTCCCGGCGCGCATGCACGCTCGTCGGGTCCGTCCTGTCGTACTCGGCGGCGATGCGTTGGACATCCTCCTCGGCCGCAGCCAGCGCCGCGGCCACCCGCTCAGCCTCGGCCGCCAGCTCGCCGTCGGTGCGGGTCGCGCGTGCCGCTTCGAGGTCCCCCCTCGTCCGTCCGATGTCGCCGGTGCGCGCCGTCACGAGGGCTGCCGCCGTCTTCTCGTCGGCACGGCACTGCTGCACCGTGGCCTCGACAGTGCCAAGGCGGATGCGTGCCTGTCCGAGACGTTCGTCCGCAGCGTCCATGGCTACGCGCGCCTCCTCCTCGGCACGCTCTGCTTCAGCCTCGGTCGCCGGCAGCGGGATGTCGCCGGCGCGCTTCTGCGGGTAGCCCTCGACGTCTGCACGCCGGGCATCGACACGCGCCTTCAACTCCTCGAAGCTCAGGTCGCGCAAAGCGTTGCCCCGCAGCCGTTTGGCGTGCTCGGCGGCCCTTTCGGCGTCGGCAAGGGCTTCCAACTTCGCTTCGAGGTCCGCCCGGGGAGCCGATGCGTCCAGGCCGTAGCGGAGCACCACGTCGCCGAGAGCCTGTTCGGCCGAGGCAAGGGCCGCCGTCAGCTCGCCGGCCGCCTGCGCACTGCGCACCGTGACGGTCGCCTGATCCCCCACGACGACTGTCGCCTCCGGAGCGGCCGTCACAACCACGGACTCCCCGGCCTCCATGCGCCGGCGCTCGCCGCCGACGGTGACCTCGACGGAGGCCATGGCGGCGACCTCGACGGATGCGACACTCGCGTCACGCGCGCCGCGCCTGCGGGCGACCTCGGCGAGGGCTGCGTCGAGGTCGTGGCGCGCCTCTCGCGTCACCTTGGCTTCCTCGACGTGGCGCAGCGCACGCGCCTCGTCTTCGCTCGCGGCCCGCGCCTGCTCGAGCCGTTCGGCCAACATCACCAAGGAAAGGTCGCTCTTGCAAAAAGAAAGGTCATTCTGGGCCAGCACGAGGCGGTCGCGGGCGACCTGGTCGACTGCTGCGGCCTCCTGCTGCTCGTGCTGCGCGACCTCTTGGTCCGCCTCGGCCGCAACCCGCCGTTTCTTCGCGTCAGCCTCCGCCGCGCTGAGGCGATCGAGCTCGGCGGCGACGGTATCGAGCAGCCGGGTCTTGTCCGCCCGTGCCGCCACCGCCTCATCGACGCGGGCCTTGTCGATGCCGGCACGCTCGACGCTGTCGCGCGCCGCCGCGAGGCGCCGGGCGATCTCTTCGACGGCCGCCACGTCGCTTCGCGCCACGTCGCGCTCTCGCCGCGCGGCCTCCTCCTTGCCGGCCGCCGAGACTATGCCTGCGCTGACGGCGCGCAGCTCCTCGCCTGTCTCATCCAGCCGTTGGAGCGCGCGCTCCGCCATGACCTTCGCATTGCCGGCCTCGCCCAAGCGCGTTGCAAGCGTCTCCCGCTCTTTCAGCGGCCGGCCCTTCGGCGTGAAGTAACGCGCCCACTCGGCTTCGATCTCCTGCCACAAGCTGGATTCGGCCTCGGGGTCGGCGGCCCCACCCTCTGCAGCCTGGTCGAGAGCGTGGAGCAGCTCCGTCGATTCGGCCACCGCGGCCTGATCGATCCGTTCGCCTTGGACGAAGCGCAGGGCGTCGTAGAGGAACCGGTCGAGGGTCTCTTCCAAGATGGCCACCATCCGGTCGTGCGCGTCGCGCCCCACGAGGTTCGCGGGCTCCGGAGAGCGGATGGCGAGGTGGGTTTCTGCGTCACGCAGCCACCGCTTGCCGTAACAGACGTCGTAGGGACCCGTGGTCAGCTCGACCTCGACTTCAGGCCCGACGTCACGGCCTTTCGGTCCCGCGTCCTTGACCGAGGTGTGCTTCGAGTCGTGCTGGAAGGTGAACAACAGGTCGACGGCATCCGCGAGGGAGGACTTGCCGACTTCGTTCGGCCCTTCGATGATCGTCATCCCGTCCGCCGGCAGTGTGACGTCGCAGGCGTCGACGCCTTTGAAGTTCTTGAGGGAGATGCGCCGAAGCCTCATGGCGTGCGCCCCTGTCTGCGCGGCTGTGACGGCGACGGGACGCGCGCCGCCAGGCGGTGCAGGAGGAGCAAGGCGTCCTGCGCGGTCACCGCGTCGCCGGCCGCCTGGCTACCGGCGCCCGGGTCGCCAGACGCCGCGACCGCGGCAAGCTCGCCGAGCGCCGCACGCGCAAATCCCGAGAGGTCGAGCGCCGCGAGATCGGCGTCGTCGGCGACGACGACCAGCTCACTACGCCGCTCGGAGACATCGAGCGCGCCGAGCAGATCGCGCGCCCGGTCGATCACTGCGTCGAGGGCGACGCGTGTCGAAAGGCTCACGGTGCCCACGAGGGCGAGCTTGACGACGGTGCGCTCTTTGGAGGCCAAAGCGTCGAGGAAGTCTTCGAGAAGCCCCACGCTTTCCGGACCCGTC
>JAJYGK010000064.1 GCA_021790715.1 Chloroflexota bacterium | reverse complement strand
CTCGTTGGGCGGTGCCCGATCGGGCCGCGAGGGACGGTAGGGGCGGCGCCCCGGGTCGCGGCCGGTGCCGCCGGAGCGAGTGGCCAAAGAGGCTCACGGGTTCGTGCCGATGCCGAATCCGTCCTCGGGATCGTCGTGCGATCCCCCCGACGACGCGCAGCACAGCGCCACGCCGGTCGTCCCCGGCCTCGCCGGCGTGTTCGCGCCGATATGCACCCCATTCGCGGCCAACGAGGACGTCGACGACGGCGCCCTCCGGTTCAACCTCGAGCGCTACGCGGTGACCGGGCTGCGCGGGTACCTGGTCCTGGGCTCGAATGGAGAGAACCGCAGCCTCGACGCCGGCGAGAAGCTGCACGTGCTCGCGACGGTGGTGCGCCATCGCGCGCCCGGACAGATCGTGCTCGCGGGCGCGGCATACGACGCGCAGCGGGACGCGGAGCGGTTCATCGCGGCGGCTGCGGACCTCGGCGCCGACTTCGCGCTCGTCCTCAGCCCGGGCTACTTCCGGCGCCAGATGACCGAGGCGGTTCTCGAGCGGTACTTCGCCTCGCTCGCCGATCGTGCCCGCATCCCGATCCTTCTCTACAACGCCCCCGGCTTCTGCGGCATCACGCTGAGCCCGGCGCTGGTGGAACGGCTGTCGCGACACCCGAACATCGCCGGCATCAAGGACAGCGCGTCGAGCGGCATCGAGCACTTCCTGCCCTTCCAGGGCCCGACGTTCGCGGTGCTCGCCGGTTCGGCCAACTTCCTCTTCCCGGCCATGCTCGGCGGCTCGCCCGGCGGCACCGTCTCGCTGGCCAACTCGTTTCCCGCCGTCGCGCTCCGGCTCTTCGAGTACGGGTGGGCGCGCGACGAGGTCGGCGGCCCGCCGTACCAGGCGTGGGTGGGTCGCGTGAACGCGGCGATCTCCGGGGCGCACGGCGTCGCCGGCGTGAAGGCGGCGATGGACCTGGCCGGTTTCCGCGGCGGCATCCCGCGCCGGCCGCTGCTGCCGCTCGAGGATGCCGAGGTCGCGGCGCTCCGCTCGCTCCTCGCCGCCGAGGGCCTGCTGCCGTGACGGACCGGGACCCCGCGCACGACGACGAGGCCACCGGCGACATCCTCGCCGTCGACGTCGGGACGAGCGCGCTCAAGCTCGGCGTCTTCGGCTCCGACCTCGCCCTGCGCCGTGGCGCCCAGCGCTCGTACGAGCCGCACCTCTACGGGCAGGGGTGGGCCGACGTCGATCCCGGGGTGTGGTGGCGCGCGCTGCGCGCGTGCTGCGCGGAGGTCGCCGGTGCGCTGTCCGGCGTCCGCGTGATCGCGCTCTCGGTGACCACGCCGGGGCTCACGCCGATGAGCGACGACGGCACCCCGCTCGCCCCGGCGGTGCTCTTCCTCGACGGCCGCTCCCGTGAGCAGGCTGCGGCGATCAGGCAGGCGGTGGGGGAGGAGACGTTCCTGCGCGAGACATGCAACCTGCCGGTCTCGGGCGGGTCCTCGCTCGCCTCGATCCTGTGGTTCCGCGACTGCCGTCGGGAGGTGTGGGACCGCGCGGCGATCTTCGGCCACTGCAACACGTACATGGTCAGGCGCCTGACGGGCCGCTGGGCGATCGACCCGTCCACGACCTCCATCACCGGCCTCTACAACACCTCCCGCGACGACCTCACCTGGAACGCCCGCGTGCTGGAGGCGGCGGGCATCGCACGAGACCGCCTCCCTCCGCTCCGGCGCAGCCACGAGGCGGTCGGCACGATCCTCCCCGGCGTGGCCGCCGAGCTCGGGGTGCCGCCGGACGCGGCCGTCCTGTGCGGCGGCAACGACGCCGTGCTGGCGGCGCTGTCCGGCGGCCTCACGGCCCCGGGCGACGTCAACATCATCAGCGGGACGTGCGACATCGCGAACGTGTGCACCGACCACCCGGTGTCGTCGTCCGCGTTCAACGTGCGCTGCCACGTGATCCCCGGCCGCTGGCTGACGTTCTTCGTGCTGAACGCGGGCGGCGAGGGGCTGGAGTGGTTCCGGCGCGTGACCTGCCCCGAGATGGACGGCGACACCTTCTACGGCTCGTACGTGCCGCGCGTCCTGGAGGCGTTCCTGCACGACCCGGACCGCGACGCGCGAGAGCGCGGGCTGCCCTCGTACGTGCCGCATCTCGGCGGGAGCCGCTACTCGCTCGAGCGCTGCACCGCCAGCTTCGCGGGGCTGACGCTCGAGACCACGCGCGACGACCTCCTTCTCGGCGTCATCCGCGGCAACTTCACGTACCTCGGCGCGCACCTCGAGGAGGTGGCGCGCCTCCTGCCGCTCAGCGGCAGGGCCGGCATCTCGGGTGGAGCGGCCGGCATCCACGGCATGCTCGAGGCCAGGCGACGCTGGACCGGCGACCTCGCGTACGAGTTCCGGGACCAGTCCTCGCTCCTCGGCGCCGCGATGCTCGGCCGCATGCATCTGTGGGGAGCGGTCGCACCAGGCGTACCGCCGCTCCAGTGATCGAGGGAGGGTCTCATGGGCACCGTGGGCACCGCGTACACCACGACGATCGACCCCGAGGCGGCGGCAGCCGACCTCGTGCGGCAGGCGACGGCCGGGCTCGACGGGCCGCCGACGT
Organism: Chloroflexota bacterium; assembly: GCA_021790715.1. Taxonomy (GTDB): domain Bacteria; phylum Chloroflexota; class Limnocylindria; order Limnocylindrales; family CSP1-4; genus JAJYNJ01. The sequence goes on along the minus strand of JAJYGK010000064.1, from coordinate 15,320 downwards.
TCGGGATCCTGTTCGCCACGACGCAGCACGACACCGAGCGCCTCGTCTCCTGCGCGTTCGACTCGCTCGGCGGGATCCCGCTCTGGGGCGGGTCGTCCTCGACCGGGATCTTCACGCAGGCGGGCTGGATCACGACCGAGGGCGGGGCCGCGGGCCTGATGCTGCTGTCCGGGCGCGCCGCGGGCGTCGGCGTCGCCGAGGTCGGCGACGACCCGGTCGCGGCAGGCCGGCAGGCGACGCGCCAGGCGCTCGCGCAGCTGCGCGGCGAGGCGAGCGCCCTCCTCACGATCTCGTTCATGGGCCCCGAGGAGGGCATCCTCGAGGGCGTGGCGGAGGTCGCCCCCGGCGTCCCCGTCGTCGGCGGGACATCGTCGGACCACTCGGCGGACAACAGGTTCCAGCAGTTCGCCAACGGGCACGCGTACAGCGGGCACTTCGCCGTCGCCGCCCTCGGCGGGCCGCTCGGCTACGCCTTCACCAACGGCTACCGGCTGACCGGCAGGCAGGCGACCGTCACCCGCGCGTCCGGCCGGCGGGCGTTCGAGCTCGACGGGCGGCGGGCGATGGACGTCTACACCGGGTGGGTCGGGAGGCCCGAATCGGAGATCGGCGGCGGCGCCATCCTGACGTTCAGCGTCCAGCACCCGCTGCTGTTCCACAAGGACGGGACCGCGTACTCGGCCCATCCGGTCAACGCGAACCCCGACGGCTCGATGGACTTCGGGGCGGCGATGCACGCCGGCATGGTCCTCGAGCTCGGGGAGAGCAGCGTGAACGCGCTGATCGCCGAGGCGGGCACGGCCGTGCATCTGGCGGCCAGGGCCGTGCCGGCGCCCGCCGGTGTCGTGATGGCGTACTGCGGCGGCCGCGCGATCGCCCTCGGCGAGCGCATCCGGGAGATCCCCGGCGAGATCGAGCACGTGCTCGGGCCGGTGCCGGTCATCGGGTTCCTCGCGTTCGGCGAGCAGGGATGCGCCGTCCCGGGCGTTCCCACCCACGCCGATCTGAGCGTCTCCGCACTCGTCCTGGGCTGAACGGCGACATGACGCGCGGGGCGGGTCCGGCCGAGCGGGATCCGCCGATGTCACGGCCCGTCCCGCGCCGAGCACGACAGTGGACGCGTCCCGAGCAGTTCGGAGGTCCGTGATGCCAGAGCAGCTGCGTCACTACCGGAACTACGTCGGCGGACGGTACGTCGACGCCCAGGGCGGCAAGACGCTCCCTGTCGAGAACCCCGCGACCGGGAGCGCGATCTCGGCGGTGCCGGACTCGTCGGCGGAGGACGCGCGATCGGCGATCGACTGCGCCGAGCAGGCGCAGGTGCCGTGGGAGCGCCTCGCACCCATCGAACGGGCGGGATACCTGCGCGCGATCGCGAAGGGGATCCGTGCGAAGGAGGACCTGCTGGCGCGAACCCTCTCCGAGGAGCAGGGCAAGCCGCTCGACCAGGCGCACGGCGAGGTCTCCGGGACCGCCGACTACTTCGACTACACGGCGGAGTGGGCGCGCCGCATCGAGGGCGAGGTGATCCCGAGCGACCGGCCGACCGAGATGGAGCTGCTGCTCCGCCAGCCGATCGGCGTCGTGGCGGGCATCGTGCCCTGGAACTTCCCGCTGTACGTGCTGGCCCGCAAGGTCGCGCCCGCGCTCCTGACGGGCAACGCGATCGTCATCAAGCCGAGCGAGATCACGCCCAACAGCACGCTCGAGCTCGGTGCGGTGTTCGCCGATGCCGGGGTGCCGGACGGCGTCGTCAACCTGGTCTGCGGCTACGGGCCGGTGGTGGGCGAGGAGCTGGCGTCGAACCCGAAGGTCGGCATGGTCAGCGTCACCGGCAGCGTGCGGACCGGGTCGCGCGTGATGGAGCTCGCCGCGAAGAACATCACGAAGGTCAACCTGGAGCTGGGCGGCAGCGCACCGGCGATCGTCATGCCCGACGCGGACCTCGACCTCGCCGTCCGCTCGATCAAGGCGTGCCGCACCCTCAACACCGGGCAGGTCTGCGGTGCCGCCGACCGCACGTACGTCCACGAGCGCATCGCCGACGAGTTCGTCGACCGCTTCGCGAAGGCGATGGGGTCGATGCGCTACGGCAATGCGCTGACGGATGCCGGGATCGAGCTCGGGCCGCTCGTGAACGCCCGCCAGCTCGAGGCCGTGAGCGGCCGCGTCGAGCGCGCGCTCTCCGAGGGCGCCCAGGCGGTGGTCGGCGGCAAGCCCGTCGGGGACCGGCCGGAGGGCCACTTCTACCCCGCCACCGTCCTCGTGAACTGCCGCCAGGACATGGCGATCGTCCGCGAGGAGACCTTCGGGCCGGTCATGCCCGTCGTCACGTTCCACGACCTGGACGAGGCGATCGCCTACGCGAACGACTCGATCTACGGCCTCGCGTCGTCGATCTTCACGAGGGACGTCGACGTTGCGATGCGGGCGTGCCGCGAGCTGAAGTTCGGCGAGACCTACGTCAACCGCGAGAACATGGAGAACATGCAGGGCTTCCACGCCGGCTGGCGGAGGTCGGGGCTGGGCGGCGCGGATGGCAAGCACGGCGTCCTCGAGTACACGCGGACGCACGTCGTCTATCTCCAGTACGACGGGCTGGCGGGTCGCGCGTAGCGCGTGGCCCCGCATCCTCGCCGGGCCGCTCGCCGCTGCGTCGGCGCCGGGCGGCACGTGATCGGTGCGGGGCCGACCCGGCGCCTCGGACGCCGGGGGAGGGGGCGATTCGCGGCGGCGTGAGCTCCCCTCCCGGCGTCTCCGCGGCCCTTCTCGCGCTCTTCGTCGTGGCGGCGCCGGTCGTCGGCACCGGCGCCGGATTCCGCGTGCCTCGGCGCAGGTCGGACGTTGACACGCGTGATACCGTTCCTGGTACCGGTTTCATGAAACCGGTTACAACGGCTCGATGACAGGGGGCCGAGGTGGCGAAGCGGGTCACCATCCGGGACGTGGCGCGTCGGGCGGGCGTGAGCGTGGCGACCGCATCGCGCGTCCTGAACCGCAACGACCTGGTCAACGACGAGACGCGACGCCGGGTCCTCCAGGTGATGGAGGAACTCGAGTACACCCCGAGCCACGCCGCGCGGCGTCTCAGCCTCGGTCGCACGCTGACGATCAGCGTCGTGATCACGTTCCTCACCCGGCCGCAGGCGGCGGAACGGCTTCGCGGCGTCGACGCGGTGCTGAGCGACAGCGAGTTCGACCTGGTCATCTACAACGTCGAGTCGGTCGAGAAGCGCGACCAGTACCTGCGCACCCTGCCCGTCGCCCAGCGCACCGACGGCCTCCTCGTGATCTCGCTGCCGCCCAGTCTCGCCGAGATCGATGCCCTGGCGGGCGCCTCCATTCCGGTCGTCGTCATCGACGCGCACGCGCCCGGGCTCGAGGCGCTGCCCCGCGTGGTCGGCGACGACGTGGCGGGAGGTGAGCTCGCCACCCGGCACCTCGTGGAACTCGGGCACCGCCGCATCGGGTTCGTGGGCGACGCGTTCGAGAACCCGTTCGGCTTCACCTCGGGGCGCGACCGGTACGCGGGCTACGAGCGGGCGCTGGAGGCGGCCGGCGTCCCGGTGCGCGAGGAGTACGTGGCGCTCGGGGTCCACAGCCGGTACGAGGCCCGCGAGCTGGCCGTCCGCCTGCTGACCATGCCGGAGCCTCCCAGCGCGATCTTCGCCGCCAGCGATACGCAGGCACTGGGCGTGATGACGGCCGCTCGCGAGCTCGGGCTGCGCATCCCGGAAGACCTCTCGGTCATCGGGTACGACGACATCGAGGCCGCCGACTACGTCGGCCTCACGACGGTCCGTCAGCAGCTGTTCGAGTCGGGCCGCCAGGGGGCCGAGATCCTGCTGAAGGAGATCGAGGCCCGGTCCGAGACGCCGCCGTGCGTCTGCCTGGACCCCAGCGTCGTCTCCCGTGCCACCACGGCACCACCGAAGGGAGGGCCGAGGCCGGGTTGACGTCGCCGAGAACCCGAGTACCAGCCAACGGAGCGAGGAGGAGACCCTGCATGTTGTCCTTCGCATCGGCCACCTTCAGAAGGCGGCCGCCCGGCCGCCACGGCACCATTCCCGCCGTCGTCGCGGCCGCGCTCCTGGCCGTCGCCTGCGCCGCCCCGGGCACGACCCCGGCGCCGGCATCGCAGGCGCCGACGGCTCCGCCGGCGGCATCCGCCGCAGCCAGCGCGGCGGCGAGCCAGGCCCCGGCGAGCGCAGCGGCCAGTGCAGCAGCGAGCAGCGCGAGCGCGAGCGAGGCGCAGTACTGCGGAACCCAGCCCGTCACGCTCAACGCGTGGTTCGAGACGGGTTTCCAGTTGCCGTTCTCGCTCTCCCAGGAGTTCACCAAGCAGTTCCCGAACGTCACCTGGAAGATCAGCCAGGATCAGTTCACGAACCTCATCAACGAGACGCCACGGCTGCTCGCAGGCGCCAATCCGCCCGACCTGGTCCGCCTGCCGACGATGGTCACGCTCGTCAAGGACGGGCTGCTGAAGAACCTCGACACCTACGCGACGCAGTTCGGGTGGGACCAGTGGCCGTCATCCGAACTCGCGCAGAATCGCGTCGGACCGACCGGCGTCGGTTCCGGTTCGCTGTACGCGATGGGCCTCAACTACAGCATGACCGGCGTCTTCTACAACAAGAAGCTCGCCGCCCAGATCGGCATGACCCAGCCGCCGCAGACCCTTGCCGAGTTCGACGCGCTCCTCGCCAAGGCCAAGGCAGCCGGTCTGCAGCCGATCATGCAATGGAACGCGTCCGCGAGCGGCGGCGGCCTGGCGTTCCCGCTGCAGGACCTGATGGCCGACTACGGTCCGGCCTCGGCGGTCAACGACTGGATCTTCCAGAAGAAGGGCACCACGATCGACACGCCGGCCAACCTGCAGGCGGCGCAGCACCTCCAGAAGTGGATCCAGGCGGGATACTTCCCGAAGGACGTCAACGCGATCCAGTACACCGACTCGAACGGCCGGTTCGAGAAGGGTGAAGGCGTCTTCACGTTCAACGGCGACTGGGAAGACGCGAACTACGACAAGCAGATGCCGGGCAACATCGGCTTCTTCCTGTTCCCGCCGGCGACGGCTGGCGGGACGTACGCGGCGATGTCGTCGCCGCTGACGTACGGCATCGCGGCCAAGGCTCCGCATGCCGACTGCGCCGCGTTCTTCTTCAACTGGGTCGCCACCAATCCGACCGCGCGCCAGATCGACGTGAGCGTCGGGGGCTCGTACCCGGGCGGTCCGCCCGACCTGGCGGTCCCGCCTGCCGCCTCGGGATCGATCATCAACGACACGCTGACGGCCGCCCAGCAGGTGTTCAAGGACAACGGCACGATGGGGTTCATCGCCAACGCCACCGGGTCGATCTTCGCGCAGGGCTGGACGCCCGAGCTCCAGAAGATGGTCGGCGGCCAGGAGACCCCGGCCGGGATGCTCAAGTACGTGCAGGCGCAGTACCTGCAGGAACTCGGGTCCTGACCCGTGTCCCAGACTGATCCCGCATCCGTGCCTGCCGCCTCCGCGGCAGGCGCCCGGGCGCAGGATCGGCCCGCGACGGCCCTGCGGCGCTCCCGGCTCCGGGCGCTCCGCAGGGCCAACTGGGCCGGCTGGCTGATGGTGGCCCCGGCGCTCCTCGTCTACGTCATCTTCGTCCTCCAGCCGCTCGTGATCACGGTGCAGTACTCGCTGTACCGCTGGGACGGCATCGGGGCGTCACAGTGGGTCGGCCTGCAGAACTACGTCACGGTCCTGACCGACCAGAACTTCATCCAGATCCTGACCAACGCGTTCCAGCTCATCCTGTTCTTCTGCGTGATCTCGGTCGGCCTCGGCCTCGTGGTGGCGTCGCTGATCCGGCGCGTCGTGACCGGGCGGGTCGGGACGGCCGCGCGCACGGTGCTGTTCCTGCCACAGGTGATCCCGCTCGTCGCAGCGGGGATCGCGTGGAGCTGGGTGCTCGCCCTCTCGGGTGTCGTCAACCAGATCCTCGGCGCGATCGGGCTCGGTGGGATCACGCAGGCGTGGCTCGGCGACTTCGGCACGGCGCTCCCCGCGGTGGGGCTGATCGGCGTCTGGGTCCTGCTCGGCCTGTGCACCGTGCTGCTCCTGACGGGCATGGGCAAGATCGACCCGGCGCTGTACGAGTCCGCGCGCATCGACGGCGCGGGCCCGGTCCAGGAGTTCTGGTCGATCACCGTGCCGAGCCTGCGCAACGAGATCGCGGTGTGCATCACCGTCACCGCCATCGCCGCGCTCGCCAGCTTCGACATCGTGTACATCTCGACGGGCGGCGGACCGGGGCTGGCGACGATGGTGCCGGGCCTCGAGATCTACCAGCTCGCGTTCGTCGGCCAGCAGGTCGGCCTCGCTTCGGCGCTCGCCGTCGTGCTCGTCCTCCTCGTGCTCATCGTGGTGCTGCCCATCCAGCGGATGACCGGGGGGGAGCCGCTGTGATCATGCAGCGCCGGGAGGTCGTGACCGGCAGCCTGGTCCTCATCGTCCTGATGCTGGTCACGCTCCTGCCCTTCATCAGCCTGTTCACGACCGCGCTGCACCCGTCCGGATCCGTGCCGCTCGGCATCGACTGGCCGGCGAACCCGCAGTGGGGCAACTTCGCGCGGGCGTTCCAGGTCGCCGACATGCCGGTCCTGCTCTTCTCCAGCACGATCATCGTGGTCGGCGTCGTGCCGATCTCGGTCGCGATCTCCACGATGGCGGGGTTCGCGATCGGGCACCTGCGCATACCCGGCGCGCGTGCGCTGTTCCTGCTGTTCCTGCTCGGCCTGACGCTCCCGCTCGAGGGGATCATCACGCCGCTCTACTACCTGGTCCAGAGCTTCGGGCTCCTGAACACGCGGCTGGCGATCATCCTCCCGCTGATCGGCCTGTACATGCCGTTCTCCGTGTACTGGATGCGCGCGCACTTCGTGAACATGCCGTCGGAGCTGTCCGAGGCGGCGCGCGTCGATGGCGCGTCCACGTGGGACCTGTTCTGGCGCATCCACGTGCCGCTCGCGCGTCCGGCGATCGCGTCGTTGACGATCCTGCTGTGCGTGTGGACGTGGAACCAGTTCCTGCTCGCGCTCGTGCTCGTGCAGGATCCCACCCAGCGGACCATGGCCGGCGCCCTCGGCGCGTTCCAGGGTCACTACGCGACCAACATCCCGCTCCTCAGCGCCGGGGCGCTGCTCATCCTGCTGCCGTCGCTGATCGTCTTCCTCGTCTTCCAGCGCCAGTTCGTGGCCGCGCTCCTCCAGGGGTCGGTGAAGGGATGAGGCCGGCGGCGTGCGTTCGACCGGGGTCGCGGCGACCTGCCGTGCCGCGCCCGGGCCGGGAATCGTGACGGGCCGCGCGGGTCGGGCGGCGGAGATGCCGCTCGGCGGGGGCGTCGACGAGGGCTTCGGCGGCGTCGCCGACACGTTCATCGAGAACTTCCGCGCACGCGGTGATCTCGGCGCGGCCTGCACGGTCTACGTCGACGGCCGCAAGGTCGTCGACCTGTGGGCAGGGACGGCCGATGCCCGGACGGAGCGTCCCTGGGAGGCCGAGACGGCGGCGGTCATCTTCTCGTGCTCCAAGGGGCTGCTCGCGACCTGCGCGTACCTGCTCGTCCAGGAGGACCGCCTCGATCCGGACGCACCGATCAGCCGGTACTGGCCGGAATTCGGCGCACACGGCAAGGCGGAGATCACCGTCCGCCAGGCGCTGTCCCATCGCGCCGGGCTCGCCGCGCTGGACCGCGACCTCACCCTGGGCGAGGTCGTCGCGTGGGATCCCGTCATCGCCGCGATCGAGGCGCAGGCGCCGCTGTGGAAGCCGGGTACGGGGCACCTGTACCACGCCATGACGTATGGCTGGCTCGTGGGCGAGGTGATCCGGCGGATCACCGGCCTCACGCCCGGCGTGTACTTCCGCCGCGCGATCGGGGACCCGCTCGACCTGCACACGTGGATCGGCCTGCCGGACCCGCCGCCGGTGCCCATCGCCTTCATGGAGCCGCCGTTGCCGGACGAGGACTCGGACGCGGCACGAGGGAGCGCCCGGATCGGCGCCGAGAACCGGATCGTGCAGCGGAGCCTGACGTTGGGCGGAGCGTTCGCGTTTCCCGCGCAGGGCCGGTACGTCACGTTCAACGATCCTGCGATCCAGCGGGCGGAGGTGCCGGCGGCGAACGGCATCAGCACCGCCCGCGCCCTCGCCCGCCTCTATGCCTCCTGCGTGTCGGAGGTGGACGGGCCGCGGCTGCTGTCGGCGCGTTCGGTCGAGGACGCGCTCGTCGAGCGCTCGGCGGGCCCGCAGCTGTCGGGCATGCCGGACGACGGTGCGCGGTGGGGGACCGGGTTCCAGCTCGCCTCGCCACCGTCCCAGCCGATGCTCGGGCCCCGGAGCTTCGGCCATGCGGGGGCCGGCGGCCAGCTGGCCTTCGCGGACGACGAGTACGGCGTGGGGTTCGCATACCTGGGCAACCAGATGGGGGGCTATGGGGATGCACGGGCGAAGCTCCTGACGCTCGCTCTCCGATCGATACTCCGTGGATAGCGCGTGGGCTGGATCCCGGGCGCTCAGCGAGGTGGTGGCGTGCGATCCGGCCCGCAGCTCCTGACGTATCCCGACTCGCTCGGGGGAGACCTCGGTGCGATCGACGCATTGCTCCGCGGGCCGCTCGACGGGCTGTTCACCGGGATCCATGTCCTGCCGCCATTCCCGTCGTCCGGCGACCGCGGCTTCGCGCCGACGACCTACCTCGAGATCGACCCGCGCTTCGGCACCTGGGGCGATATCCGGCGCCTCGCCGAACAGCACGACGTGATGCTCGACCTCATGGTCAACCACATTTCGCGCCGCTCCCCCGAGTTCGAGGACTTCGTCCGGCGTGGCCGTCGCTCGCCGCACGCGGACCTGTTCGTGACCCTCGACAAGGTCTGGCCGTCCGGCGATCCGCCTGCGGCCGACGTGGCCCGCATCTTCCTGCGCAAGCCGGACGCGCCCTTCAGCGATGTCGTGGTGAAGGAGACGGGGGACGTCGAGCGCGTCTGGACGTCCTTCGGGACGCGCGACTGGTCGGAGCAGATCGACCTGGACGTGCGCTCGCCCGCGGCCCGCGGCCTGCTGACGGCGTGGCTGCGGTTCTTCGCCGGGCAGGGCGTGCGGATCGTGCGGCTCGACGCGGTCGGCTACGTGATCAAGCAGGCCGGCACGAGCTGCTTCATGGTCGAGCCCGGGATCTGGGACTTCCTCGACTGGATCGCCTCGGTGGCGGAGTCGTTCGATCTCGTCGTCCTGCCCGAGATCCACGACAGCTACGAGACGCACCGCAAGCTCGCTGCGCGCGGTCACTGGACGTACGACTTCGTGCTGCCCGCCCTCGTCCTCGACGCGTTCGACACGAGCTCGGCCGACCTGCTCGCGACCCACCTCGCGCAGTCGCCGAGGCACCAGGTCACGACGCTCGACTGCCACGACGGGATCCCCGTGCGGCCCGACCTCGACGGGATCCTCTCGCCCGGGTCGATGCGGCGGCTGGCGGACGTGGTCATCGACCGGGGCGGCAACGTGAACCGGATCCTGTCGAGCGCCCATGCCGACGACGGGGTGGACGTCCACCAGCTGAACATCACGTACTACTCGGCGCTCGGCGCGGACGACGACCGCTACGTCCTGGCACGCGCGATCCAGCTGTTCGCGCCCGGGATCCCGCAGGTGTACTACGTCGGGCTCCTCGCCGGCGAGAACGACGCCGAGGCCGTGGCTGCCACGGGTGACGGGCGGGGCGTGAACCGGCACGACTACACCCCGCCGGAGATCGCCGCCGCGATCGGACGCCCGGTCGTGCAGCGGATCCTCGAGCTCGTGCGGCTCCGCCGTGAGCACCCGGCGTTCGGCGGCGAGCTCGACGTGGCCTCGAGCGGGGCGACGCTGCGGCTGGCGTGGCGGCTGGGCGACGCCTGTTGCGCGCTCGAGGCCGACCTCGCCGGTGGGCGGGGGACGATCTCGGCCACCGGGATCAGGGGCGGGGAGCGGTGGGAGATCTAGCGGCGGGCGCCGGTGCCGCACCGGGGGCGTTCACTGATCCATCGGGCCCGGTGGCTCGAGGACGGGCGGTCGGGATCGGCGAGCTCCTGTTCGACCTGCTGCCGGACGGCCCGAGGCTCGGCGGGGCGCCGTTCAACGTGGTGGCGCACCTGCGCCGGCTCGGGCTCGAGACGGCGTACGTCAGCACCGTGGGTCGTGACGCGCTCGGCGCGCGCGCCCTCGCGGAGGTGGGGCGGCTCGGCGTCGATGCGTCGTGCATCGCCATGGCGGACGTCCCGACGGGGGTCGTGCGCGTCGAGCTCGACGAGGCCGGCAGCCCGACCTTCGAGATCGTGAGCCCCGCGGCCTACGAGACGATCGAACCGGAGCAGGTGGTCGCGTTCGGTCCGGCTGCGCGACATGCAGCGTCGTCCTCGGACGTCATCACGCATGCCCCGCCCCCGGCGTTCGGCGTGCTCGTGTTCGGCACGCTGGCGCAGCGGTTCCCGGGCGTCCTCGCCGCGACGAGGGCGCTGGCGGCACGAAGACCAGCGGTCCGCCTGTACGACGTGAACCTGCGGTCCGGGTGCTGGACCCCCGAGCTCGTGCGGGAGCTGACCGGGCTGGCCACGATCGTCAAGCTGAACGCGGCCGAGGCGGAGGCGCTCGCCGATCCGCTGGGTCTCCCGCGGTCGGGGACCGAGCAGTTCGCCCGTGCCCTCGCCGACCGTGCCGGCCTCCGCGGCGTGTGCGTGACGCGGGGAGCCGAGGGCGCGTCACTGCTGCTCGGCGGAACCTTCGTCGAGGTCCCGGCCGTGCCGGTCGTCGTGGCCGACACGATCGGCGCGGGGGACGCGTTCGCGGCCGGCCTCGCCGCCGGCCTGGTGCGCGGCTGGCCCGCCGGGGCGATCCTCGATCTGGCGGCCCGGCTGGCCGCCCTCGTGGCGTCCCGCCACGGCGCGATCCCCGACTGGTCGCCGTCGGAGCTGGGGGATGCGGTGCGCCGGCCGACGGCCTGAAGAGGGGATCGGGCGCGTCCATGCTCTCGTTCGCCGACGAGTGGGTCTGGGACTTCTGGCTGGCCGATGCCGGCGACTCCTGGCACCTCTTCTACCTGCATGCGCCGCGAGCGCTGGGCGATCCGGAGCTCCGACACGCGCACGCGACGGTGGGACACGCCGTGTCGGCGGACCTTCGGGCGTGGGAGCCACGGGGCGAGGCGCTGGGTCCGGGAGCGCCGGGCGAATTCGACGAGACCGCCACGTGGACCGGGTCGGTGGTCTGCGGCGACGACGGTGCCTGGCGCATGTTCTACACGGGGATGTCGCTCAGGCGCGGCGTGCGCGTCCAGCGGATCGGCGTCGCCGTCTCCGCCGATCTCGAGCGCTGGACGAAGCTGCCGCAGAACCCGGTGCTGGAGCCCGATGCCCGCTGGTACGAGCGGCACGGCGATTCGGGGTGGCCCGACGACGCGTGGCGAGATCCGTGGGTGCTTCGGGATCCCGGCGGCGACGGCTGGCACATGCTGCTGACCGCACGTGCCAGGGTCGGCCGCGTCGACCAGCGCGGCGTGATCGGCCACGCACGGTCCACCGACCTGGTCCGCTGGGAGGCCGGGGCGCCGCTCACCGATGCGGCCGCCGGCTTCGGGCACCTCGAGGTGCCGCAGGTCGCGGTCGTCGATGGCCGCCCGGTGCTCGTCTTCTCGTGCCGCCGGGCCGAGCTCGGCGGCCGACGCGCGGGGTCGGGCGGGCCGGGTGGCGTCTGGACGGCACCGGCCGCGAGCCCGACAGGACCGTTCGACATCGCGGACGCCCGGCTGCTCGTGAACGAGTCGCTCTACGCCGGCCGCCTCGTGCGCACCCGCGAGGGCGGTCACGTCCTCCTCGCGTTCCGGAACAGGCTCCCGGATGGTTCGTTCGGCGGCGAGCTCTCCGACCCGATGCCGGTTGCCTGGGATGGGTCGCGCCTCGTGCTCCGCGACGGGTCTTGACAAGCTCCGGGTTTGCCGCTAGAAAGGCGGCATGATCCAGACAAGTATTGTTGTCTAGCAGTGGCCCCCGAGTCGACGGTGCATGTCGTGCGGGACGCGGAGGCCCTGCAGGCACTCGCGCACCCGATCCGCGTGCGGGCCCTCGAGGCGCTGCGCGAGCCGGCGTCGGCGGCCGAGGTCGCCCGGCGGATCCGCCAGCCCCGGCAGAAGGTCAACTACCACCTCAAGCAGCTGGAGCAGGCCGGCCTGGTGGAGCGGACGGGGGAGCGACGCACCGGCAACTTCGTCGAGACGCTGTACCGGGCGGCGGCCTCGTCGTTCGTCGTCTCACCGGAGGTGACGTGGGCAGATCCCCGTCGGGCCCGCGTCCTCGGGTCACAGCTGTCGCTCGGCGAGCTCGTCCGGCTCGGTGAGCGCCTGCAATCGGACGCGGTTGCCCTCCTCGATCGTGCGGCGTTCGAGGGGGAGACCATCGCCAGCGCCTCGGTCGGGGCCGAGATCCGGTTCCGCAGCGAGGCCGACCGGGCCGCCTTCCTGTCCGAGTATCTCTCGGCGGTCGGGCGGCTCGTCGATCGCTTCGCGGCTCCCGAGGGCGAACCGTACCGCCTGATGGTGGCCGCCTACCCCGATCTCGGCACACAGGAGCACGCACGATGACCAGCACGTATCGGCGCACGTTCACGGTCGCCGTCCCCGTCGCGCGGGCCTGGCAGGCCTTCACGGAACCGGCAGAGCTCACCGCCTGGTTCGCGCCGTCGGTCGCGCGGTTCGAGGCGGAGCCGGGCGGCAGCCTGGAGTTCTCCGTCGGCGACGCCCGCGCCGAGGGTCGCATCGAGGAGATCGAGCTCGAACAGCGGATCCGCTGGAGCCAGAAGCCGGGCATGCTGCCCGGCACGACCGAGGTGACCGTCGTCTTCGAGGCCGTCGAGCACGGCACGCGGATCGAGATCACGCACGCGGGGTTCGGCGAGGGCCGTGACTGGATCGACGAACTCCAGGCGCACTCGCTGGGGTGGGACCGGTGCATCACGGATCTCACCCTCTACCTGGAACGCGGCATCCGGCGTCCGCGGGCACACGCGCGGCGGAGCCGGTTCGGCCTGGTGACGCTCGACACGCCGGCCGGCATCCAGGTCGTCGAGGTCGTGCCGGGCAGTTTCGCGGAGCGGGCGGGCCTCGCGGCGGGCGACCTCGTCCTCGAGCTCGACCGGGCCGGGGTGTACGACCGCTCGGACCTCTGGCTCCTGGCCGGCGAGCATGGGCCGGGCGACGAGATCGAGGTGGTCTATGCCCGCGGCCGCGAGCTGCTGAGCGGGCGAGCGAGCCTCGCCCCGATCGCTCCGGAGGTTCCCGTGTGACACTGGTCCTGGGCCGACGCGGCCGAGCGCGCCGCACCGGCCTGGAGGTCGCGCCGTGAACGTCCAGGGCACCGCACCACCGTTCGGGACGTGGGTCGCCTACACCGGCGGCGACGCGATCGTCCTGGCCGTGCTGCTCGTGGTCGTCGCGGGAGTGCTGGCCTGCCTCGGCGCCCGCCTGCGGGCACCAGTGGAGGTGCAACGGCCCGGGCGGGCGATCGCGGGTTTCCTGCTCGTACTCTGGCTGCTCTCGATCCTGACCCTGGCGGTCAACGCGGGAGCCGAGGGCGAGCAGGCGCTGCACGACTACCCAGGCTACTTCAGCGCGGTGCCCGTCAACCCGATCACGCCGGTCACCGATCTCGCCGTGGTGCTCACCTTCGTCGTGATCCTGCTGCTGAGCCTCCCGCGCGGCTTCCGGGTGGCATTCCCCGGCGCGATCATCGGTGCCCTGGCGGCGCCCTGGATCTTCGAGCTTCCCTACGACCTCGTCGTGATGGGCAGGACGTACCCGCCGCTGGCACCGGACCCGACGCTCTACCGGTTCCTCTTCTTCCTTCCCCTCTTCCTCGTGGCGGTCTCCACGTTCGCGGTGCTCGCCCTCTCGCCCCTCGTCCGCTTCGGTCGCCACACGCTCCTCGCGCTGGCAGGGATGTTCGTCGTGTTCGCCCTGTGGGCGGCGCTCTACGGGTTCGAGTACCCGTCGTCGGCGGGCCCCATCGTGCTGAACGACGTCTCCAAGATCCTGGCCTTCATCGCCGCCATCACGCTGTTCCTGCCCGAGGGCTGGCGCCTCTCGCGCGCCACGATCACGGCCCGATCCCGCACGCCGTGGGTGCCGCCGACCGGCCTCGGAGGCTGAGGACCGGCGTCACCGTGCGGCCAGCGCCCGGAATGCCGCCTTCGGCTCCCAGGGCATGTCGGGATACGTCACGTCGCGGCGGTCCTCGAGCACCTTGACGATCCCGTGGGACGCCAGATCGAGATCCTCCCGCGGGCCGCTCCGGTGCGGCAGGTCGTACCGTGCGAACGTGTTGACGAGGGTCGTGTCGATCCCTTCGGCCCGGAAGAGGTCGAGCAGCGCCAGGCTGCCCGGCCCCGACGCTCCGCGGCACGTGGGGCACCCGAATTCCGTGGTCGCGACAGGCTTCCCCGCCGCCGAGAGCGCGCGCAAGCGAGCGAGCATGTCCGTCACCTCCGAACGTCGTGGCGCCGCCGCCGACGGCACGCTCGCCCCTCCCGGCCCCCCGTGCCGGGTTGCCGGTAGGCTTCGGGGAGTCGGTTCGAGCTCGGGAAGGGGGACCATGACGCGCGTCGACCTGCTCACGGCGGGCTACACCGGCGACCGGGTGGCGAGCAGCATCTGCCTGATGCGCGACGAGGACGTCGTGATCGTCTCGGATCCGGGGATGGTCGCGCACCGCCGCGGCCCGGGCGGAGAGCGTCGGGCTGGCCCACGCGAGTCGTCAACCGCGAACCCAGACCCACGCGAGGCCTCCGCGATAGACGTTGTTGAGCGGATCGCAGCCCCCGGCGATCGGCGATCCGGCGCCCGACCGGGCTCCGACTCCGACCCAGGCATGGGGTGCTTGACCGTCGGCCGGCGCGCTCAACTCCCGACACGGGCCGCCTGAACGCCCGGTCCTCCGAGGCTGAAACCCGGCACCTCGCAGGGCAGCGGGGTGTGCGGGCTTCCGGCGAATGGCGATCCGCCCGAGATGAGCGTTGGGTTGGGCACGAGGTCGCGCAACGTCGAGCCTGGCGCGCCCGGAAGCACGACCTCGCAGCAGCTCGAGCCACGAACGTTGCCGACAGGGACGTCGTGCATGACCTCGGCCGCGGGCAGCGTCCAGTAGCCGTCCGGATCGATCTGGTGGGTGCCGCTCACCGAGAGCGGGCTGGACTGAAGAATCGCGGTGCACGACCATCGGAGCGACCGGGCGGCCCAGTTCGTCCCGGTGCC
>JAJYGK010000162.1 GCA_021790715.1 Chloroflexota bacterium | reverse complement strand
GATCGCCGCCGGCCGCCGGCCGTGTCGCCGCCGTCCGGCCGGGCGCGTCCGCCGCCCACGGCGCCGGTCACACGATCCTCAGCGAGCCGACGACCGTGATCCGCCGTTCGCGGGAGAACGTGCGCGGCCGCGTCAGGCCGTCGCCGGTGGGGCTGGCGATCGAGAACGAGCAGAAGCCCTCGCCCCCCTCGCCCAGGCCCGCCACGTTCGGCCCGTTGGCCACGAAGATGCTGCAGTTCATCGCGCGGGCCATGCGGGTGATCGTCTCGACGTTCGTCGAGTGGATCGACGCCGTGTGGTGGAAACCGTGTTCCGCGCGCACGGCGAGCTCGATCGCCTGGTCCACGTTCGTCACCCGGACGATCGGCAGCACGGGCATCATCTGCTCGGTCCAGACGAGGCTGTGCTCCCGCGGCACGTCGGCGACCACGAGGCGGACCGTGCGGTCCGCCTGCACGCCGATCTCCGCCAGGATCCGGGTCGCGTCCTGCCCGATCCAGCGCGGGTTGATCACGCCGTGCCGTCCGGGGGCGCCGAGCTCGGTGAAGATGACGCGCTCGAGGCGCCGCAGCTCGTGCTCCTTGAGCTGGTAGGCGCCGTTCGCGGCCATCGCCCGCAGCAGCCGGTCGGCCACCGAGTCGACGACGATGACGAGCTTCTCGTCGACGCACACGACGTTGTTGTCGAACGAGGCGCCCCGCACGATGTCGCGCGCCGCGCGCTCGACGTCGGCCGTCGCATCGACCACCGCGGGCGGGTTGCCCGGGCCGGCCGTGATCGCCCGCTTGTCGGTCCGGAGCGCCTCGCGCACGACACCCGGGCCACCGGTGACGAGGAGCAGCCGGACGTCGGGGTGGTTCATGAGCGCGCGCGCACTCTCGATCGTCGGCTCCGCGACCGCGGTCACCAGGTCGGGCGGCCCGCCGGCGGACACGATCGCGCGGTTCAGGAGCCGGACGGTCTCGGCCGAGCAGCGCTTCGCCCCGGGGTGGACGTTGAACACGACCGCGTTGCCGGCGGAGATGATGCTGATCGTGTTGTTGATGACGGTCGAGGTGGGATTGGTGATCGGGGTGATGGCGGCCACGACCCCGAACGGCGCGAACTCCGTGACCATCATCCCCGCATCGCCCGTCACGGCGGCGGCCTCGAGGTCCTCGGGGCCCGGCGCCTTCGTCGTGACGACGCGGTTCTTGACGATCTTGTCCTCGACGCGCCCGAGGTGCGTCTCCTGGTGCGCCAGCAGGGCGAGTCGCTCGCCCGCCTCGAGCATCGCGCGGCGGATCGCGTCGACGATCGCGTAGCGGCGATCGAGGCCCATCGAGCGGTAGGCGGCGAAGGCGCGCCCGGCCGCCGCCACGGCCGCGTCGACCGTCGGATGGATCCCGTCACCGAGCTCGGGGGCGGCCGCGACCTGCGCCGCCGCCTGCATCGCCGCGGCGGGCCGCACGTCCCCCGCCTCGGCCATCCGCCGCCGCACCCGCTCGATGATCTCGCGGACCTCGGCGTCGGAGATCGGTCCCGACCCGGCCCGGTCGGTCACTTGCGGTAGACCTCGCGGCCGCCGACCTCCCAGGTGTCGACGATCGCCATGATCACCGCGTCGCAGGGGCGCTCGCGGGTCATCTCGGTCTGGCGGGCCGAGCTCCCCGTGGCATACAGCACCACCTCGCCCACGCCGGCGCCGACCGCGTCGGCCGCCACGACGTAGCCGCCGACATCGTGGTTGTCGGCGTCGAGCTGCCGCACGAGGAGGAGCTTCCAGCCCTCCATGAGCGGCTCCTTGCGACTCGCGACCACCGTGCCCGTCACGCGTCCGAGCAGCATCGCGCTCCTCCCGCCCGTCCCGTCCGCGGGCGCCCGCCGCTGCGGGCGCCCGGCGGCCCGGGGTCGGGAGCTACTCCTGCCCGATCTCGGCGCGCGCCTCTTCGGTGCGCCCCAACGGCAGGACCAGGTCGATGTTGACGTGCGGCCGCGCGATGACGTGGCTGGCCACGACCTCGCCGACGTTCTGCGCGTTGCGCACGCCGGCCTCGACCGCCGCCTTCACCGCCGCGACGTCGCCGCGCACGATCGCGGTGACGTACCCGCCGCCCGTCTTCTCGTAGCTCACGAGCTCGACCTTGGCGGCCTTCACCATCGCGTCCGCCGCCTCGACCATCGCCGCGAACCCGCGGGCCTCGATCATTCCAAGGGCTTCAGCCATCGATGCGCTCCCTGCTGCTCCTGCGTGTCGCGCCGTCCGTGGCGCCGCGGCGCGGAGGTCCGTGCCACGGCGATCGTCGTCGCTGCGTGTGCCCCGCTAGGCCTTCGCCTCGCGGCCCGTGAGCCCCTCGATCGCCGCCAGGGCGGCGCGCCAGCCCACGTCGATGTCCCGCTCCTCGCCGCCCAGGTAGACGCGGCCCATCGAGCCGAACGAGCGGACCTCGAGGATGTTGATCTCGGCCGCCTTCTCGGCCTCGTTGGCGGCCAGCGCGGCGTAGGCCGCGGGCTCGAGCTCGAGCACGTAGAGGGTCTGCCCGCCGATCAGCATCTGGCCGTGGCGCGTCCGGTTGATGAGCTGCGCCTGGTGGTCGTCGATGCGGCGGATGATCTGGCTGGAGAGCACGCGCGGCTTGATGCGGTCGTCTTCCGTCAGGCCGACCGCCCCGAGGATCGCGGCACCGGCCGCCCGCACCTCCGCCTGCGAGGGGGCGTGGACCTCGAGCAGGCCGTAGTAGCGCTCGATGATCTGCATGCCGGGCTTCACCGCCGTCGCCTTCAGCGCGACGTCGGTCAGGCGGTTGATCTCGATCCCCGGCGACACCTCGACGTAGAGCGAGGCATCCCCCGCGAGCGGCAGGAAGCCCTGCGCCACCGTGCCCAGGAACGCCGCGTACTGGGCCTGGAGGCTGTCGAGGAAGACGTACCCGCGAAGGTCAATACCGGCCACTGGATTCCCCGCTCCCTCCCGTCACGATCTTCACCCCGGCCGACGCGCCGATGCGCGTGGCGCCGGCGGCGATCATCTCCCGCACGTCCTCGGCCGTCCGGATCCCGCCGGCGGCCTTGACGCCCATGCGCGGCCCCACCGCCTCGCGCATGAGGGCCACGTCGTAGACCGTCGCGCCGCCCGACGCGTAGCCGGTCGAGGTCTTCACGTAGTCGGCCCGCGCCTGGCGGGCCAGGCGGCAGGCCACCACCTTCTCCTCGTCGGTGAGGAGCGCGGTCTCGATGATCACCTTGTTGCGCGCGCCGGCCTCGTGGCACGCGTCCGAGACGCGCGCGATGTCCTCGCGGACGAGATCGCGCATGCCGCTCCGCAGCGCGCCGATGTTGATGACCATGTCGATCTCGGACGCGCCGTCGCGGATCGCCCGCCGCGCCTCGGCGGCCTTGACGTCGCTCGTCGTCGCGCCGAACGGGAACCCGATCACCGACGCGACCACGACCGGCGTGCCGCGCAGCGCGACGGCCGCCCGGTGCACCCAGGTCGGGTTGATGCAGACGGCGGCGAAGGCGTGCTCGCGCGCCTCGGCGCACAGGCGGTCGATCTCCTCGGCGGTGGCGTCGGGCCGGAGCAGCGTGTGGTCGATGTAGCGGGCGAGATCGCCCGGGACCTCGTCGGCGTGCCCCCGGTACGTGATGCGGTCCGCGCCTCCCGCGACGACGCTGCGGACGCGCTCGGCGCAGCGGGACGCGCAGGCGCCGCGACAGTTGGCGCAGGGATCCGATGCGGTCTCGCCGAGGCCCGTCCCGCCCGTGCCGGCCTCGCCCTCCGGCGCACGCGCCGCCAGCGTGGCCATCACCTCGCGGGTGATCGCCTCGACGAGCGCGTCGCGATCCGGCTGCCCGCTCATG
>JAJYGK010000130.1:11070-18009 GCA_021790715.1 Chloroflexota bacterium | reverse complement strand
GCCTCGGGATCGTCTCCACGCTGGGCCGCTGCGCGCTCGGCCACGCGGGGATCGCCCGGCGCTGGCGGTACTGATCGGACCGGGGCCGTGCACGGCCGCCGCTCCGCCCGCTAGCATCTCGGCGGATGCCCGGGAGGTGAGGTGCCTGATTCGCGCGTGGCGCGCGGGACGCGCGGCCTGCCGCTGCTCGCCGGGAGCAGCTTCCTGCTGATCGGATGGGCCGGGCTGCTGGTCCCCTCGATGGTGCGCTCCATCGAGGGCAGCTTCGCCGTCTCCGACGCGGTGCTCGGGGCCTACTATCTCGTCTACTCGCTGGCGTACGCAGGCGGCTCGATCCTCGGCGGGATGCTCACCGAGCGCGTCGGACGGCGCAGCGTGCTCGGCGCCGCAGGCATCCTGCTGGGAACGGGACTGGCCGTGGAGGGCGTGTTCGGCGCGTGGCTGGTGTTCACGCTCGGCGGCGCCGTCCAGGGACTCGGCGCGGGAGCCATCGACGGCGGCGGGAACGGCCTGTTCCTGGACCTGTTCCCGGCGGACCGCAGTCGTCCGCTGCTGCTGCTCCACCTCATGTTCAGCATCGGGGCGCTGGTCGCGCCGGCGTCGATCGGCGCGCTCCTGGGCGGCGGCCTGGCCTGGCAGCACGTGCTCGTGGCGACCGCCGCTGCCGCCATCGTCGTCGGGCTCCTGTTCCTCGTCGTTCCGGCGCCGTCCGGGCGGCGGATCGCATCCCGCGCCGTCGTCCGCGACGCCGGCCGCGCCGGGGGTCCGGCGGCAGCCCCGGCGGACCCGGCACCCGGTCGACCTCGCCGTTCGCCGATCGCCCTCCCGCTCGCGCTCCTGGCCGCGGCGATCGCCTTCTACGTGGCATCGGAAGTGGGCGTCTCGAACTGGCTGGTGCGCTACCTCGCCGCGGTCCCGCTCGGCGTCGCCACGGGCGCGCTCTCGCTCTTCTGGGCCGGACTCGCTCTCGGACGTCTCGTCTCCGCCCGCGTGGCCCACGTGCTCGATCCGATCCGCTTCACCGCGGCGGCCGCCGTGGCGGTGACGCTGGCCGTCACGGCGGCGGTTGCGGTGCCGTCGGTCGAGGCGTCGATCGCGCTCTTCGCGGTCGCCGGCTTCGCGTCGGGCCCGATCTACCCCATGATCGTTGCCATCGCCGGCGAACGGTATCCGGCCCGCGCGGCCGCGGTGGCCGGGCTGCTCGGCGCGGCCGCAGTCCTCGGGTCCGTCCTCTACCCGCCCGTGATGGGGTTGATCTCCGTCACCCTCGGCCTCGCACCCGCGATGCTCGGCGCGGGCGTCCTCGCCCTCGGCGCGGCGGGGTCGGTCGCGTGGGTCGGACGCCTCGGTCGACCGAGACAGACGGCGGAGGCGATGGCCGGCTGAGACGGCCGGCCGCGGCGATCAGGGCTGGGCGGTGGGCAACGCCGTGGGCGACGCGCTCGGCGAGGCCGTCGCGAGCGGGGCGATGCACTGCTGCGATGCGTGGCCGCTCCGGCCGGCCTCCGCGTGTCCATCGGACTCGCCCGGCTCGCCCGTGGCGCACGGCCCGTGATCGCCGCGCGCGATCGCGCTCACGTACCCGCCGTGGTTGTCGTTCCTGCCGCCGACCTTCGAGGAATCCTGGGCCGCCTGCGAGACCAGCCACCCGTGGTTGTCGGTGGGGCGGGCCGTCGACGCGGAATCGGTCGCGTCGGTCGCCGCCGTCGACGCGGTCGCGTCGGGCGACTCCGTGGCCTCCGGCGATTCCGTCGGCTCCGGGGTCTCGGTCGCTTCGGCCGTCAGGATCGAGGGCGAGGGCGTCGCGACGGCCGGGACCACCTGGTCCGGGGTCGTGAAGGCGCTGTGGCCCGGCGTCGCCGGGTGACTCACGACGCCGCTGGCCGCGACGAATCCGACGGGAAGCGCGACCGCCACGATCAGCGATGCGGCGACCCGAAGGCTCACGAACCTGGCGATGTGTCCGATCATGCTGGCCCTCGCGTGCACGGCCCCCGTCGGGGCTCCTGGCTGACAGAACGATCTTCGGGGCGGCGCGTGACGGGGAGATCCCCCGACGATGGTTCCGTCGGGACCGAACGAACGTCCCGGTGGAACGGTTGCCTGATCCCGAGCGGCACCGCCGGCGCGGCGCGGTCACCGCCGCCCGCGGCTCCGCGGCGCGTTCCGCACGGTGTCCTATGCTGTCGGCGTGACCCTGTACCGCCTCGACGACGTCCCGCCGCTCGAGGCCCCCACCATGCTCGTCGCGTTCGAGGGTTGGGTGGACGCCGGCAGTGCCGCCACCGTCGCCCTGACGCAGCTCGCCCACGGCGCGCGGGCCATCGGGGAGTTCGATCCGGACGCGCTGTTCGACTACCGTGCGCGGCGACCCTCCCTCGAGATCGTGGACGGCCGGCCCAGCGAGCTGACATGGCCCGAGCTCCCGATCCGTGCCACGCGCGTCGGCGAGCGAGACGTCGTGGTCGTCACGGGGCCGGAGCCGGACTACCGCTGGCGCGAGCTGAGCGCCGCCTTCGTGGATCTCGCGAAACGGCTCGAGGTGTCGCTGTGGATCAGCGTCGGCGCCATCCCCGGTGCCGTCCCGCACACGAGGCCGGTCCAGGTCATGGGGACGGCGTCGCAACCGGAACTGCTCCGCGGCGGCGTCGCGCCGGGGCCCGAAGGCGTGCTGCACGTCCCGGCGGCCGCCCTCTCCGTCCTCGAGATGGCCGTCGCGGCCGCCGGGATCCCCGCGGTCGGATATTTCGCGCACGTGCCGCATTACGTCACGGGGCCGTCACCCGCGGCGTCCATCGAGCTCCTGCGGGTGCTCGGTCGCCACCTGGGGGGCGAGATCCCCCTCGGCGCGCTGCCCGAGGAGGCACGCCAGATCCGGACGCGGCTCGACCTCGCGGTCGCCTCGGACGAGGCGACGCGCGCGCACGTCGCGCGCCTGGAGGCGAAGATCGACGAGGAGCAGACGCCGTCCGGCGACGACCTGATCGCGGACATCGAGCGGTTCCTGCGCGACCGCGGCAACGAGGGCAGCCAGCGTTCCTGAGCTCGTCGGCCGGCCGGCCTGATGAGATCGCGTGAAGAATTGCCGCCCCTCGCAGCGGGTCACCCGTCGGAGGCGGTACTCTTTCACTTCCGCGGCGCGAATCCGCGCTGCGCTCCACCTGCCAGCACACACAGGGACCCTCAAGCACCATGACGTTTCGCACGCCCCGCGCCGCCCCTCACCGCAAGCGCTCGTCGTCCCTCGGGCAGGAGCAGCGCCAGCAGGTCCTCGTCACGTTCGGGTTCATCGCCGTCATCGTCGTCGCGATCCTGGTCCTGGCCGGCACGATCGGCGCGATGTACTACGGCGACCACCTGGCCCCGATCGCCACGGTGAACGGCGTCTCGATCTCCAAGGACGAGTGGCACAACCAGCAGGTCGTGGACGAGTACCGCATCAACACGATCCTCGCCTCCCTCCAGAGCGACGTGGCCTCCGGGGCGGTCGATCAGGCGACGGCGTCGCAGGAGCAGCAGTACCTGCAGCAGGAGCTGCAGACGCTTCCGCAGACGGCCGCGAGCGAGCTGATCGACGGCGTCCTGCAGTCGCAGCTGGCAAAGAAGGAAGGCGTCAGCATCACGCAGGCCGCGGTCGACAACGAGCTGAAGCAGGAGGCGACCTCGCCGGAGCAGCGGAAGGTGCTCGCGATCTTCGTGCAGCCGGGCGCGACCCCCGCCGCACAGGCCACGCCGACGCCGTCGCCGTCCGCCAGCGCATCGGCCGGAGCGAGCGCATCACCCGCCGCGTCGGCGGGGGCCGGGGCCTCCTCGACGCCGGCCAGCGCGGTGCCCGGCGCCAGCGCCGCCTCGTCCTCACCCGCGCCCAGCGCCGGGGCGTCGGCCGCACCTGCCGCCAGCGCCGCCCCCACACCGGCCGCCTCGACCGGGCCCACCGCGGCCCAGGATGCCGAGGCGAAGGCCCGGGCGGATGCCGCCCTCGCGGCCCTCAAGGCCGGCACGCCGTGGGCGACCGTCGCGAAGGAGTACAGCACCGACCCGAGCGCGACCAAGGGCGGTGACTACGGGTACATCACGGCGACCGACACGGTCGACGCGGCCTGGGTGAGCGACCTGTTCAAGCTGCCGCTGAACGGCATGACCGGAGTGGTCAAGGGCGCCGACGGCACGTACCGGATCGGCAAGGTCACCGACATCGTGCCCCCCAAGACCGACCCGAACTTCCAGAAGAACATCGAGGCGGCCGGCGTCAACTTCGCCGCGTACCGCCAGGCGGTCTATTACAACCTGCTCTCGCAGAAGCTCCAGAACGCGATCACGACGAAGCTGACGACCGGCAGCATCGAGCAGGTCCACGCCTGGGAGATCGAGGTCGCCACGACCGACTCGAACGGCAACCCGATCACCGGGCCGCAGGTCGAGGCCGCGCACATCCTCTTCAGCCCGAAGGGCGACCCCAACAACGCCTCCTCGATCCCGGCCACCGATCCCTCGTGGGCGGCCGCGAAGGCGAAGGCCGACGCCGTCGCCGCGCAGCTGCGCGCGATCAAGGACCCGGCACAGCGCGCGGCCGAGTTCGCGAAGCTCGCCAAGACCGAGAGCAACGACACGACGTCGGGCGCGAACGGGGGAGACCTCGGCTGGTTCACCCAGTCCGAGATGGTCGCCGCGTTCTCCGATCCCCTCTTCACCGGGACGCACCAGGTCGACGAGATCATCGGGCCGGTCAAGAGCCAGTACGGCTACCACGTGATCCTGTTCCAGGGCAGCCGTCCGGCTCCCCAGCAGCGCGTCACCCAGATCCAGAAGGAGCTCGCCGCTCCGGGCGCGAGCTTCTCGGCGATCGCCAAGGCGAACTCGGATGCCCCCGACGCCAGTGCCGGCGGCGACATGGGCTGGATCGCGCCGTACCAGCTGAGCCAGTCGGTGCAGGACGTCCTGTTCTCGCTGAAGCCGAACCAGGTGAGCGCGCCGCAGACGCAGTCCGACGGGATCTACCTGTACGAGGTCACGCAGAAGGAGACGCGCACGGTCGACTCCTCGCAGCTCTCCACGCTCCAGGGATCGGCGTTCACCAACTGGTACGCGGCGCAGAAGGCGAAGGCCAACATCTGGCAGTCGCCGGACATCGCCGCCGCGACGCCGCCGGCGAGCTGAGACCGGCCACCGCGATCCGCCGGCGAGCTGAGACCGGCCGGGGGATGCGCCGGACGTCGGCCGTCAGTCGGCCGGTGCCGGCATCCGCCGCGCCTCGAGACGGCCTTCGGCCTGCCTGACCTCCCACGCCGGCTGGTCGTAGACCGCGGGGCCGCGCATCACGCGGCCGTCGGCCAGCAGGAACCGCGATCCGTGCCACGGGCACCGGATGCAGCCGTCCTCGACCGCGCCCTCGTCCAGCGGCCCGCCCGCGTGCGCGCAGATCGCGTCCAGGGCGCGGATCGCGTCGCCCTCGCGGTACAGGACGAGCGGCGTGGAGCCGGCCATCGCGCGGACGAGCGTCCCCTCGGGCACCTCGTCGACGTCGAGCGCACGCCACCTGCTCCCGCCGGCGTCCCACGCGTGCCGGTCGACCATGTTCCCCGACCCGTACGTCAGCTCGCCGCCGACGTACGCGCCGGCCGCGACCCCGGCGTAGCCGGCCAGCGACAGCGCGACGGCCAGCGGACGCAGCCCCCGCCGCGACGACGCGCGGAGCCCGAGCGACGCGAGGCAGGCGACGAGGCTGCCGGCCATGATCGAGGCGTGGACGGTCGCCTGCACCTGCGGGCGGCCGTACCCGTCGACCGCATCCGCGGCGCCGGTGGCTGCCGAGGCGAGCATCCCCGCGACGCCGGTGGCGATGGCGAGGTCCGCCGCGCGCTCGAACCCGGCCGCGTCGAGGACGATGCCCGCAGTCAGCGCGCCGACCGGGACATCGGTCACGGCCGGATGGACGGGATGCCCGAGCCAGACCCCGTTGAGGACGTCCTTGAGGGGCCTCGTCCGCTCGAAGACCGCGCTCACCCAGCGCTGGTTCCACTCGCCGAGCGGCCGCGCCCACCGCGCCTGCTCGTCGATCAACCGTGTCACCCTGCGATGCATCTCGGCCCCCCATCGTGCACGCTCGGCGGCGTTGCGATCAGCGGAGTGTCGCTCGCGCCGGCCCGGATGGCCATGCCAGTTCACGTCTCCGGCATCCGTGCTGCATGCCGAACCGCCGATCCGCATGCGACACTGGCGGCGTGACGGGGTGGGACGACGCGCTGCAGCTGGCGGACTGGCGCCGGCTCGTCGCCGAGCTGTATGCCGACGTGCGCCGGATCGCGGCGAGCGACCCGGCCGCCGCCCACGCGCACTGGGCGGACGCGCGCGAGGTGCTGTACCGCGAGCACCCGCAGTCCCCTGTCCCGCCCGGGTCGAGGGCCCGATTCCGCGCCCGGCACTTCCCGTACGATCCGGCGCTCCGCTTCGAGGTGCCGCTGCGGGCGCCGGACAGCCGGCCGCAAGGCGCGCCCCGGGCCGGCGCCGGGGTGGAACCGGTGGGCTCGCCCGTCGGCATGGCACGGGACGCGGTCGGCCGACCGTTCACGCGCATCGGCCGGCTCGACATCCCGTTCGCGTCGGGCACGCACCACCTCGCGCTGTACTGGCTGCACGAGTACTCGGGCGGGCTGTTCCTGCCCTTCGTGGACGCCACGGCCGGCCGCGGCACGTACGGCGGCGGGCGCTACGTGCTGGACACGGCGAAGGGTGCCGATCTCGGCCCCGGGCGGGCGCCGGGGACGCTCGTGATCGACTTCAACTTCGCGTATCAGCCCTCCTGCGCGTTCGATCCGCGCTGGGAGTGCCCGCTCGCGCCGCCCGAGAACCGGCTCGACGTGCCGGTGCCTGCGGGCGAGCGGCTGGAGTAGGGCCCGGCCGGGGCTCCGGCCCGCGGGAACGGGACCGCCCCGGCGTAGC
>JAJYGK010000130.1:0-11060 GCA_021790715.1 Chloroflexota bacterium | reverse complement strand
ATCGTCGCGTGCCCGTGCGTTCGATCTCGCTCCAGGTCCCGCTCGACCTCGGTCTCACGCTCGGGCCGCTCCTCCGCGGCCGGCACGACCCCACGATGCGCCTCGCGCCCGGCCACGCGGTGCGCGCCTGGCGGACCCCGGGCGGCCCCGTCACGCTCGAACTGACGACCCACGGCGGTCTCCTTGCGGCGGAGGCGTGGGGCGACGGGGCCGCGTGGGCACTGGAGGCCGTCCCGGCGCTGGTGGGGCTCGACGACGACGCGGCCGACCACTTCCGGCCCGACCATCACGGACTGGCGCGCCTCGTGGCAGGGCTGCGCGGGCTGCGCATCGGGCGAACGGGGTGCGTCCTCGACGCCCTCGTGCCCGCGATCCTGGAGCAGCGCGTGACGGGTGTTGAGGCGTCCGGCGCCTTCGGCCGTCTCGTCCGCGCGCACGGCGAACCTGCGCCGGGACCGCACGGACTGCGCATGCCCCCGGCGGCCGCGACGCTCGCCGCGCTGCCGGCATGGACATATCACGGGCTCGGGGTGGACGAGCGACGCGCGATCGCACTGCGCCGGGCGGGCGAGCTCGCGGGGCGCCTGGAGGAGTGCTCCGAACTCCCGCTTCCCGACGCGTACGCGCGCCTGCGCGCGCTGCCGCGCGTCGGCGCCTGGACCGCGGCCGAGGTCGGGGCGCGCGCCCTCGGAGATCCCGACGCGGTGAGCGTCGGGGACGCGCATCTCCCCGACCTCGTCGCGTGGGCGCTGGCTGGCGAGCCGCGCGCGAGCGACGAGCGCATGCTCGAGCTGCTCGAGCCCTACCGCGGCCAGCGCGGGCGTGTCATCCGGTGGCTCGAGGCGTCAGGCCTCCGCGCACCCCGCTTCGGCCCGCGACGCGCACCGCGCTGGATCGCGGGCATCTAGCGGATCGGGGCGAGTCAGCTGCCCTTCAGCGCCTTCAGCCGCGCCTCGACCTCGGTCTCGTCGGAATCGCTGTCGAGCGACGCGAACTGCTCATCGAGCGAGGACGCCTGCACCTCGGCCTGGCCTCGCGCGTAGGCCTCCTGGCGCCGGATCCGCTCCTCGAAGCGGCCGAGATCGCTCGTCGGGTCCATCACCGACACGTTGCGCAGCGTCTGCTGGACCTGCGTCTGCGCCTGCGCCATCTTGGCCCGGCCCACGAGCTCGTCCCGCTTCTGGACGAGCTCCTCGCGCTTGGCGCGGAGCTTCGTGAGCCCGTCCTTCAGCTTGTCCACGAGCTCGGTCTGCTGGGCGATCTGCGTGTCGAAGGTCTTGACCTGCTCCTCCAGGCTCATCTGCCGCCGCAGCGCGACCTTGGCCAGATCGTCGAAGCGGTCGGCATCGGCGGTGTTGCCCGCCGTGCGCAGCTCGTCCGCCTTGCGCGACGCGGCCGCCGCCTTGCCGCCCCACTCATCGGCGGCCTTCTTCGCCTCCGCCTCGTCGTCCTCGATCATGCGGAGGTTCCCGACCGTCTGCGCGACGGCGTCCTCGGCCTCCGCCATGTTGTTCGTGAAGTCGCGGATCAGCTGATCGAGCATCTTCTCCGGGTCCTCCGCGCCGTCGATGAGCGCGTTGACGTTGGCCCGGATGAGCTGCCCGACCCTGCCCAGGATGGTCGTCTGTGCCACGGTGTGCTCCTTACGTTCCGATCGATCGCGGGGCCCGCTGACCCCGCCGTGGATCCGGGGTGCGCATTGCCCCCGGCTGTGTCGACGCTCCCCGGCGGACCACCGTCAGAACCTGCCGCCGCCGCCGAACCCGCCGCCGAAACCGCCTCCACCTCCGAATCCCCCGAACCCGCCGCCCCCTCCGAACCCGCCGAACCCGCCGAACCCGCCGAACCCGCCGCCGCCCCAGGGCGTGCCGCCCCAGCCGCCGCCGCGCCGGCCGCCGCCGAGCAGGCTGCCGAGGATGATCCCGCCGAGCAGCGCGCCCGTCGGGTTCATGCCCCGACGCATCCCGCCGCCCCCGCCGCCGTCCCAGTCGTCGAACTCGGAGCTCGCGATGCGGTAGGCCTCGTCGGCAAGCCGCTGGGCCTGCTGGGCCTCCCCGAGCGCGGCCGCCGGGTCGGTCGCGGAGAGCGTCTGCGCCTGCTCGAAGTGGCGCTGCGCCTCCGCCAGCCGGGTGCGTGCCTCGCGGCCGACGCCGTGGCGCCGGCTCTGGATGTAGTCGCTGGCGTGCGTCACGCTCGCCTGTGCCGACACGAGCGCCGTCCGCAGCGCCTCGCGCTGCCGCGCCTCCTGCTCGCCGGCGGCGCGTTCGCTGGCCAGCACCTCGTCCGCCGCCGCGTGCGCCTGCTGGGCGGCGGTGAACGCGCCGAGGGGATCCGGGGCGGCCGCCGACGCCATCGCACGCGCGGACGCGATCTTCGCCTCCGCGTCGGTGAGCTTCGTGCCGAGCGCCGCGTCGCCGGGCCGCTGCTGCAGCGCCTTCCGCGCGGTGGCGATGTCGGCCTCCGCGGCGGAGATCTCCGGCTCGAGGTGCGTCTTTGCCGCGTCGATGGATGCCACCAGGTGGTCGATCGCGTCGAGCAGCGTCGTCGCCTGCGCGAGCGCGCCCTGCGCGGCACGGGCGGCGTCGCGCGCCGTGCCCTGGTCGGGCGGCGTGGCGGCAAGCGCCGCCTTTCCGTGGTCGGCGGCCGCGGCGGCGTACTCGATCCGCTTGCGCGCCTCCTCCACGTTCCCCTTCACGGGCGCCCAGCTGGAATCCGCGTACGACTGGAGGCCCCTGAACGCGGTGTCCGCGGCCGGGAGACGCTGCCGCAGGGCATCCGCCTGGGCGGGCACGCCGTCGAGGATCTCCGGGGCACGCCGTTCGAGGTCGCGCAGCTCCGCGAAGCGCTGCCGCTGCTCGGCGATCAGCCCCTCGACCCGCTTCGACCGCTCGACGATCTCGTTGAGCATCGCCACGCGCGTGTCGGGATCCTCGGGAATCGAGTCGTCGAGCTTCTGGCGCACCAGGAACGCCGCCTTCAGCTCGTCCTGCGCCTTGGCGAGCGCCGCGCGGAACGGTGCCACGTCCTCCGCCGCGAACTCCGCCTCGGCATAGCCCATGTCCTGCCCGGCGTCGCGGACGTTGTCGTCGGCCTGGATCAGCAGCTGGTTCGCGGTCCGCGCCAGCTGGCCGGTGCGACGGTCGCGCTCCTCGGCCGCGAGGTGCGCGGTGCGCCAGCGCCTGACCCACGTCGCGATCACCGCGACGCCGAGGATCACGATGATCAGCCCGACGAACGCCACGAAGAGGCCCGTGTTCGGGGCCTGCGCCGGCGCCGGCTGCGTTCCCGCCCCGGCGGTGCCTCCCTGCGCAACGGCCGTCCCCAGCGCGTTCGCGAACGCCACCACGCCCCCGGCGTAATCGCCGGCCGAGTACTTCGGGACGAGCGCCGAGCTCAGGAGCGAGTCGATGCTGCCGCCGACGACCGGCTGGAGCGCAGACGAGGCCCAATAGCCGTACGTGCGGTCGCTCACGGCCGTCACCAGCACGATGGCGTTGCTGGCGAGCCCGTTCTGCGTGAAGGTGGACTGCGCGAACTGCTGCGCGGAATCGCTGCCCGTCGTCGAGACGAAGACGACGTACAGCCGGACGTTGTGCTGCGCGAGCAGCTGCTGGAGCGCCGACTGGACCTGCGCGGTGCCGGACCCGAGCGAGCCGGTCTGATCCGTGATCTGGCCCTTGAGGGTCGGGATGGACTGCGCGGCGGCAGGCGTCGCGAACGCGACCGACGCCAGTGAGAGGAGGCCCGCCAGGCAGGCCGCGACGACCGCCATGGACGCGGCCGAGACCCGCGACGTTCGACTCATCGGCGACCAGTGCTCCTGCCGCAGCGACCAATCCGTCTGCCGGCGCGCGAAGATGCGCGCACGAGCGACCGCGCCGAGCGCAGTCCGACAAATGGTGCACCCGGAGCGCGTTTGGCGCCCAGTGCCATTGGGTCCGCCACGCCGGCGGCGGCCTCTGCCGCGGCGGCAAGGCGGGTGCAACACGGCGTCGGCGGGGTGACGGGCGGCCGTGACGCGGACGCCCGTCCGCGGAAGGCGGCTCGAACACCCCATGGGGTACGGTCCCGGGTGACGTGGACCTGATGACGAGCACGCGGCCCACCGCCGCACTGCGTCGAACGTCCGGCCGGCCCATCTGCGCACGCGACCCGGGAGCCGCACCGCGCGCCGGCCTGCGAGCGCACGCATGATTCGATCCGCTCCGGAGCGCACGGCACGGCCGCTCTCGAGCA
This sequence comes from Chloroflexota bacterium, assembly GCA_021790715.1. Classification (GTDB taxonomy): domain Bacteria; phylum Chloroflexota; class Limnocylindria; order Limnocylindrales; family CSP1-4; genus JAJYNJ01. Next base: position 6,824 of record JAJYGK010000130.1, on the reverse strand, counting down.
CGCCCGCCGCCGCCCCGGCAGGAGGCCGGACGGGCCATTCGGCCCAGCCGATCGTCCCGCGTGACACGCGCCCCGGCCGGCGCGACGTGGGAGCGTACAGCGGGCATGGGTGGGATGCGTCCAGGCCGTACGCGGCGCGATCGCATGCCCGGGGGGAACGCCGTGGTTCGCTCCCGGCCGGACCGAGCGGCCGCATGAGCTGGCTGCTCGGCACGGGTGCGCCGGACGCCGATGCCGGCCGACGCGAGGTTGTCGACGCCGCCGAGTCCTGGGAGACGCCGGTCGCGCTCAGCGCAGAGCAGCGGCTCGACCCGCTGGCGCGGATCGGGCGGTTCGTGCCGCCGACGTCGGACGCGGACCTCCCGCCGGGCGTCCAGCGCACACTCCGGTTCACCTGCGGCTCGCTGCCCCTCGACCGCACGCTGCTCATTCCGCGGTCGTCCCGGCCGATCGACCGCTCCTGCAGGCGTCACGTGACGACCAGGCTGCAGGTGCTCGGGTTCGGCGAGCGCGGGTCCGGCCTGTGGGTCGAGGGACGCGGCAGGGATCCCGTCGCGATCGTGCCGATCGACCGGATCGCCGTCATCGAGGACGTCTCCGTCCTGTGCTACCGACGCCTGTCCATCCGCGCCGCGGATGCGCGGCTCTCGGTCCGGTACGCGCCCGATGCACATCCCCACCTCGCCGGTCCCATCGCGTGGCTGCGCCGCCGCATCTCCGGTGACGTCCGCGGCGCCGTGCCCTGGCAGGGCCTCCACGCGATCGGCGAGACGACGATCCCCGACGCGTGGCGGGCCATCGCCGGGCTGGTCACCGCCGAGGCGGGCAAGTCGGGCGCGTCGCTGCTGTTCGGACGCGTCCCCTCCTGCGACGGCGGGTCGCCGCGCGGGGCACTCGTGGCCCTCACGGCCACCGAACTCATCGTGCTCGCGGAGCCCAACGGTGCCTCGGCGGCGGTCCTGACGCCCCAGGCGCTCGTGATGCCGCGCCGGCTGCTCCAGTCGGCGAGCGCCGAGGACGACCGGCTGGTCACCCGGTCGGGCGGAGTCGAGCGCGGGGTGCGACTCGGCAGCCGGCTCACCGCGGCGGCGGCCGAGCTGATCGACTGCGCAGGGCCCGCGGTTCCGGGGATGCCCAGGGCCTGACGCTCGCGCGGATCCGCGGAACGGGCCCGCTCAGGCGCCGCTGCCGGCGGACTCCTCCGGGGTGCTCCCGATGACCGGCAGGATGATCGCCGACGGGTGCCCGGCGTCGTGCAGCACCTCCTGCTCGGCGACGTGGAACGCGGTCGCCTCTCCGACGGGCTCCCCTCCCCCCAGGTTCCTGGCGATCCGGGGATGGGCGCCGCTGGAGACCTGGACCCGCACGCGGTGGCCGCGGCGGAACCGGTGGGCCGTCGGCCAGAGGTCAAGGTCCACGCGGCGGACGCCGTCGCCGTCGGGCGCGGGACGCCCGGGCCCGAGCCGGAGCGACCCGTCGCAGACGTTGACGGATCGCCCGCGCGGGGAGACGTCGCACAGCCGGACGAACACGTCGGTGTCCGCGAGGCTCGAGCGCAGGTGCACCTGCGCCGTCACCGGCCCGATCACCTCGAGGTCGTCGCCGAGCGGATCGCCCGTGTACGTGAGGACGTCGGCGCGCGCCTCGAGTCGCCGGTTGTCGCGCGCCCCGGCAGCGCCCGACATGGACGTGCCGCCCACCGCGGGCGTCGGGCTGGCCGGGTCGTAGCGATACCGGTCCGGGGCCTCGTCGCGCGGCGCGGTGCGTCCGAGCCGCCCGCCGGCACGCACGAACCAGCGTTCGCCCGTCGCCGGAGGCGGCCAGTCGGGGAGGCTTCGCCAGCGGTCGGCTCCCGTCACGAAGATGCGGACGGGCGCCCGCCGCGCCGCGTCCTCCCGGTCGCGCAGGTGGGCGTCGAACCATCGGAGCGCCTCCCGGGTGCCCACGAGGGCGAGCCCCGCGGAGAGATGCGTCCACGGTCCGACGGTCAGCCGCACGTCGCGACCGGCCCGCCGGAGGTCGACGAAGTCCTGCAGCTGCCGCGGCAGGAAGATGTCGTACCAGCCCGCCACGAGCGTCGCGGGCACGGCGACCTCCGGGACCCGGCCGCTGAAGTCGATGCCGTCCCAGAAGCCGTCGCCGGGATCGGCATGGTCGAGCCAGTCCCGGTACAACGGCACGGGATGCCCGACCGCCACCAGGTCCGCCTCGCGCAGCGGCAGGTGGTCGAACGCGCGCGCCAGCCGTCGCCGGCCGAAGAGCGCGGCCCGGAGCCTCGGGACCCATCCCTCTTCCTGGTGCGCCAGCTCGTGCACCCACGACAGCAGCGTGTCCAGCGCGAAGCCGCCGCCCGGGTACGTGAGGCTGCCGAACTCGGAGGCGGTGATCAGCGGCGCGAGTGCCCGGAGGCACGGGGGCGCGCCCGCGGCCACCGCCCACTGCACGTACCCGAGGTAGCTGGGGCCGAACATCCCGACGCGGCCGCCGAACCACGGCTGCGCGGCCAGCCAGTCGAGCGTCCCGAGGCCGTCGTCACGTTCGTGCCGCAGCGGCTCGAACGTCCCGCCCGAGTCGAACGTGCCCCGGCAGCTCTGGATGACGACCTGGTAGCCGTGCTCGGCGATGACGCGGGCGAGCATGCCCCACATGCCGGACCGGCCGTACGGGCACCGCATGAGCACGATCGGCGCCCGCTCGTCCGCGGCCGGCACGTACCGGTCCGCGACCAGGGTCACGCCGTCCGCCATGGTCGCGGACAGGCCGCGCTCCACGCGAACGCGCCGGGTCGCGGGCGGCGGCAGCCGCGCCAGGGCCCCGAACAGCAGCGATCCGAGCGTCACGCGTCGACCTCCGCGGCCGGAGCGCCGATCATCGGGCAAGCGTACCTCGCGCCGACGCGGGCCGGCCCGCGGGCGGGACCCGGATGCGGCACGATAGCAGGCAGAGCGTGCGGCGCCGTCCTGCGTGCGGCTGCCGTGACGTGCGCATGAGCAGGGGCGTCCCGATGCAGAGCAGGATCCTCGGCCGGACCGGTCAGCCCATCCCCGTCGTGGGACTCGGGACGTGGCGCGTCTTCGACATCCCGGACGCGGAGCAGCCCGCCGCGGATGCCGTCGTCGCGGCCGCGTTCGAGGGCGGCGCCCGCTTCGTGGACACGTCGCCGATGTACGGGCGGGCGGAGGCGATCCTCGGCGCGGCGGTGGCGCCGCGGCGCGAGCAGGCGATCGTGGCGACGAAGGTGTGGGCGGCCTGGCCCCACGACGGCCGGCGCCACTTCGACACGCAGCTCGGCTTCTTCGGCGGCCGTGTCGACCTGCTGCAGGTCCACAACCTCGTCTCCTGGCGCGAGCACCTGCCGTGGATGGAGCGCGAGCGCGACGAGGGCCGGGTCCGCTGGCTCGGCGCGACGCACTACCAGGCCTCGGCCTTCGGCGAGCTCGAGCAGGTCATGCGCAGCGGGCGCATCGACGCCGTGCAGGTCCCCTGCAACCCCCTCGAGCGTGAGGCGGAGCGGCGCATCCTGCCGCTCGCCGCCGACCTCGGGCTGGGCGTGATCGCGATGCGACCGTTCGCCGAGGGCGGGCTGCTGCGCCGGCCGTTCCCCGAGGAGCTGCGCGCCGCCGGCCTGTCCGGGTGGCCCGAGGCGCTCCTGCGCTGGTGCCTGTCCGACGAGCGGGTCACGGTGGCGATCCCGGCCACGGGCTCCGCGCGCCACGCGGCGGCCAACGTCGCGGCAGGGGCGGATCCGCACCTCGATCCCGGGATCCGCAGGCTCGTCGAGCGGCACCTGGGCTAGGCGCCGTCGGGCGCGCCGCGAGGTCGTCCGCCGCGACTGCCCTCCCAGGTGCCGTCGTGGTCGACGGCGTCCCCGGGCGGGCGGTCCCACCCCAGCCGGTCGAGCTCGGCCCCGGCCGCGTCCACGACCACGCGCCCGCGCTCGGGCTCCACCTCCCTGATCGACGACGCCGGGATGAAGCGCCGACGTGGGTCGCGCAGGCCCGTCTCGACCGTGACGTATCCGCCGGCTACGTCGCCGACCCGGCCGATGTGCTCGCCGTCCCGCGTGTAGACGTCCCAGCCGGGCTGGATCGGCCTCGACTCACGCATCCGGATCCGGCCTCCCGCGTGGAGGTGGGGCAGTCACGTCGTGCAACCTCGCGTGCCCGGCACGGGCCGCCGCCGCGAGCGCCCGCGCCGTGTCGCTCAGGGTTCGTCGGGCGCCGGCACGCCGAGCGGCGATCCCGGCCGATCCGCCTATCAGCCCTCTCGCAGCGTCCTCACCGCGCTCAGCGTCCGCACCGCGACGAGGCCGGCACCCGGCGGAGACCGAGCCGGCCTGCCGGCGACGGGCCCGCACCGGCGGCGGGCGAGCCTACCCGGGTCGGCCACCCGCTGGTAGCCCTTCTGGGGAACGGTCCCGACGCGGGGGCGTGCGGCAAGGTTTCGTCGACGATGCCCGCCGGGTGGGGCGGGCCGCCGCGAGACCGGAGGGATCCATGGGTCGACGGAGACGACTCGTCCTGGACACGGTCGCCGCGCTCGTGCTCGTCTCGCTGCTCGCGTCCGGGACCGCCGCAGCGGCCACCCCGGGCCGGATCGCGGAGACGGTCGGCAGCGCGACCGAGATCCCGTACGTCGGCTTCGACGTGTCGTGGCCGAACTGCGATCAGACCCTTCCGTCCGGTCGCGACTTCGCCGTCGTGGGCGTGACCGGCGGGCACCCCTTCAGCACCAACCCGTGCCTGGCCCGCCAGTTCGCGGTGGCGCGGGGCACCGGCCTCGCCGAGCTGTACATGAACATCACGGCCCCGAACGGCGCGACTGCCGGTCTCGGTCGGACCGGGCCCGCGGGCACCTGCCGCCCGACGATGTACTGGTGCCGTTCCTACAACTACGGGTACCGCGCCGCGGCCGCCGCATGGTCGTACGCGGTCCGGCAGCTCGGATCGGCAGGCGCGCATGCGCCGCGCTGGTGGCTCGACGTCGAGTTCAGTCCGCGGTGGTCGAGCTCCCCGTCCGTGAACGCGGCCGCCGTGGCCGGCGCGCTGCGCTACCTGGAGAGCCGCCGGGTGCGCGTGGGCGTCTACAGCACGTCGTACCAGTGGCGCACGATCGTCGGACCGTACCGTCCGCGCGTCGCCGTCTGGTATGCCACCGCCCACACGTCGACCTCGCTCGCGCTGCAGCACTGCGGAGCCGCCTACGGATTCACCGGCGGCCCGGTCAAGATCGTGCAGTACACCCCGGGCGGGCTCGACGCCGATACGCTCTGCTGAGGAGGCGCGTACAGTCGCGCCGATTCACACCCTCGGGAGCATCCTGGGATGACCAAGATCGAGATCGAGAACGGCGTCATGCGCGTGGTCGTGGAGGGCTTCGACAAGGTGCTGGCCCTGCACAGCACGCTGGAGGTGCCGCTGGCGCACGTGCGGGGCGCGTCGCAGGAGCCGGACGCGCTCCGCGAGCGCTGGGGCCTGCGGCTCGCCGGCGCCAGTATCCCGGGCGTCGTGGCTGCCGGCACGTTCTACGACGGGAACTGGTGGTTCCTGGACGTGCACCACCCCGAGCTGGCCGTGAAGATCGACCTGGATCACGAGCACTACCGTGCGCTGGTCGTCGAGGTCGAGGACCCCGCCGGCACGGCCGCCGCCATCAACGCGGCGATCCGCCCCGCCCCGCCCGCGTGACCTGGGGCCTCCGGCGCCGTCGGACGCGCACCGGGGGCGGCTCCCGACGCATGGCCGATCCGGCCATGCCGGCTCGCCCTCGACTCACTCGGCGGCGGGCGCCATGACGGCCACGACGACCGGCGGGCGAGCCCCGCCGACCGATCGCCGCGCGACGGGGGCGGATGCGCGCCCCGCGGGCGGCGACGAGGTGCGTTCCGCGGCCGGCGTGCGGTTCGCCGGGGAGGCGGCGCGGCTCTCCGCGGGGATCGATGCGCGCCGCCCCATCCGACGGCCCGTGCGACGAAGCGGCCGGACGGGCGGCGCCGGCTTCGGCGCCTGTGCGACGAGCAGCACCCAGCCGCGGCGCGTGTCCCAGCCGATGCGGCCCCTGACCTCGCCCTCGGGCGCCATGGCCCTGGCGAGGCATCCCAGTTCGTATGCGCGCCGCCGATCGGCAACCGGCACCTGGCCCGGCAGCGCGCGATCCCAGTCGACGGCGACAAGCAGCATTCCCACGGCTCCATCTGTAGCACGCGGCCCGCTGCGCCCGCGACGTCAGCCCCGGTGTCCCCATCGCGAACCCATCGCCGGGGAGCCGGCCGTGTCGGGGTCGCTCGTGCGGGCGCCGCACGTGCCGAGGTCGAGCTCGCGCCGGGGAGAAATGCCGGCCGGCCGGTGAGCGACCGCGACGAACCGGCCTAGCGGCCCACCAGCAGGAAGCGTCCGACCGAGATCACGATGACGAGGACGGCGGCCGCCTCCAGCGGGAACCTGCCGGTCGCAAGGCCGATGATCCCGATGACGACGCCGATGATGACCCCCAGCCACCACGGTCCCCGGCTGTTCACGGCGAACCTCCTGGTTGTCGGCCGCCTTGCGGCCGACATCCGTTGCGAACCGGCGCATCGGACAGGCGACGCCCGTCCCGTGCCGGCCGCAGCACTCATCCGGATCGCCGGGGGCGTGCTGCGCCCGGCTTCCGGCCCCGGCATGCCTCGTCAGCGGCGGAGCAGGACGTATCGGCCGCCACTGACCAGGATCATCAGGACCGCTGTCGCCTCCAGCGGGAACTTTCCGGTCACGACTCCGATGACGCCGATGATGATGCCGAGCACCACTCCGAGCCACCACGCCCTGTAGAGGTCCACGGCGCCC
>JAJYGK010000155.1 GCA_021790715.1 Chloroflexota bacterium | reverse complement strand
TCGCAACGGCTCCGGCCGCCTGAGGAACACGACAGGACGCCCTTCGCGGGCGCAGGCAGCACTCGTACGACACTCGTTGCCGGGCAGAGCGCCCCGCCGATATCGGCGGGGCGCTCTGCCGTCCGGAGCACCGGTGCACGCCCGCCCGGGGCACGGCACCGGCCGGCGACACGGCCCGGGCCCGCCGGCGGGGCGGCGGTCCTCCACCTATACTCGCGGCGATGCGCCAGATGTATCACCCGGACGACCTTGCGTCGATGGACCCGCTCGTCCTGATGAAGAACCTCGACCACGTCCGCATGACGAGCCGCCGCCTGAGCTACATCCTCCAGCAGCAGGTGCACCTCTATACCCCCGAGGCGAATCGCCTGCGCGACCAGATCGACCGGTACGTCGAGGCGGAGCGCCAGATCGAGGGTGAGATGGCGAGGCGCGCGCTCCGCGCGTAGCCGCCCGCCCCGCTCGCCGCCGCCCTTCCTGCCGGCTCCGCTGCCCCCTCCGCCCGATGACGACGGCGACCGCCACTCCTCCGCCCGGCGAAGGCATCCACCGTCTGCGCCCGAGCGCCTGGCGGAGGTGGGCCGCCGCGCCCACCCGGGAGGGATTCCTCGCGCCGGTCGCGATCGCGCTGGCGTTCCTCGTGCTGCTCGCCGCGTTCGCCGCGGTCGACCCGGCGCACGGGGTCACGGCCAGCACGAGCCCGTACACCGACGAGGGCTGGAACGTGTCGAATGCACGCGACCTCGTCATGTTCGGCCGCTGGGCAACCGACGCGTGGCAGATGTGGCTCGTCAACATGCCGTACAGCGTGCTGCAGGCCGCCTGGCTGTCGGTCGCGGGGATCGGCATCGTGCAGGCCCGCCTCCTGGACATCGGCTTCGGCGCCGCGGCGCTCGCCGCGCTCGGCATCGGGCTGCGCCGTCCGCTCGGGCCCCTCGGGGCCGCAGTGGCGACCGCGGGTCTCGCCGGGTCCGCCCTCTTCCTCTACTACGGTCGCCTGGCGTACCTGGAGCCGCTCGTCGTCCTCTGGCTCATCGTCGCGGAGCTTGCCCTGGCCCGGGAGCATCCGTCGATCGCCGCCGGGGTGGTCGCCGGGCTCGCCGTGGCCCTCGCCGTCGCGACGAAGGCGAGCGCCGTCGCAGCCGCCGGCGGGCTGCTGGCCGGAGTCGCGGTCGCGGGCGCCGGCGATCCTGCCGTGCGCCGCGCGCTCGGCGCGGCCGTCGCGAGCGCGCTGCTGATGGCGATCGCCTGGGCGATCATCTTCGCGCTGCCGCACGCGGCCGCGCTGGCCACGGACCTGCGGATCTGGGCGACCGAACCGCCACCGCACGGCCTGGACCAGCTCGTGACGCGGATCGTCACGTACGCGGCCCGGAGCGACGGCGCGATCCCGCTTGCGCTCCCCCTGCTCGTGGCGGGCGCCGCGGGCGCTTTGCTCGCGCTGGCGCGCTATTCGCGTCTCGACCCCGTACGGCGCCGCGTCGCGCTCGGCTCGATGGGGTGGTTCGCGGCCGGGATGGCCGTGCTGCTGGTGGTTCCGTACCGCCCGAACCGGTACGTGGTGCCGCTCCTGCCGCCGCTCGCGATCCTGGCGGGCCTGGGATTCGCGATCCTGCTCGATTGGGTCCGTCGGGCGCCCGGCCGCGGCGGAGTCGCGTCGGTGCGTGGTGCCGGGCAGGCGGCTGATGCCGCGCCGGCCGGCGGGGATGCTTCGGCGAGGGCGCCGACCGGCGTCGCAGCCGCCCTGGCGGCGGCGGTCGTCGCACTCCTCCTGGCCGTCCCCGGCCTCGCCCTCGACGCGGGCTGGATGGCGAACACCCCGAGCACGCTGCCGCAGATCCAGGCGGAGGTCGCCGCGATCGTGCCGCCGGGATCGACCGTCCAGGGCGACCTCGCGCCGATCCTCGCCATGCGCGCCCGCGCCGTGACGATCGTGTCCCGCCCTGCCACGAACGTCAACGCGGGCGATCTCTACGCGACGCGCGACGTCCGATGGGTGCTCACGAACGGCCCGGCGCCGCGGTGGGCGACGCTGCACGAGGCGGCATGGGCCGCGCGCACGCGCGAGCTCTGCGTGTCGTGGGGGCCCGGCACGACCTGCCTGTACCGTCTGCCCTGACCGCTGTCGGCCGCCCGGGAGGGCGCCGTGAACGGGACGGCACCGCCCGGACCGCACCTCGCCCGACGGCTCTCTCACCCCGCCGTTGGACGGGCGATCGGTGCATGGGACGGCGACCGGGCCATCGGCGCGCGGCGCAGCGGCCATTCCCACGGGATCGGCAGCCGGGCGCCCTCGACGGCACGGCGGCGCCCGAGCTCCGTCGGGGCCAGGACGAGGATGCGGTCCACGCTCGTCGCCCGGCCCGCCTCCTCACCCCAGATCCGGGTCGACTTCCGGTGGCCCGCGACCTCGTCGACCGCCACCCCGGCGAGCCGGTACCCCTCGGGTTGCGCCGCCTCTTCCCACACGCGGTGGGCGAGGCACACCCCGCGGCGCAGCGCGTGGCCCCCGTCGCGGACCACGTCGCCGAGGACCAGGACGACCACGGCGTCGTCCGCGATGGCCGGCCGCAGGTCGGCCAGGACGCCGCGCAGGAAGCTCGCGTAGGCGGCCGGGCGGTGCGCGTGATCGAGCGCGGCGTCGAGCGGCGCGGGGTCGAGGCCGAGGAGCCACAGGCGGAGCCAGTTCGCCGATCCGTACCTGAGCACGCGAAGGTACGGCGGGCTGCTGACGACCAGCCTGGCGCGAGGCGGAAGCGAACCCGAGCGGAGCAGGCGCGCCGTCCGCGTTCCCGCGTCTCGCGCGTCCCCGTGCAGCGCGATCCCGCGGACCGTCGGCGGGCCGTCCCGCAGCAGCCGGAGCGCCCGGCGCTCGAGCAGCTCGAATGCGTCCCGCGCCGCGGGCTCGAGCGCGCTCGCCTCGACGCGGCGCCGCACCCATTCGGCCGGCATCGAGAAGACGTTGGGCATCGCGGGCGACAGGAACCCCCGGCCGCGTCCGTGGAGCGCGCCGGCCAGGATGGCGGCGATGAACCGGTCCGTGCGATCCGCGGGGTCCAGGGACCGGCGCAGGTACTGCAGCTGGGCGAGCGTCGCCGGATGGAAGCACGCCGTGACCTCCGGGCGCTCGTGCGGCAGCTCCACGCGAGCCTCCGGCTGGGCCGCTCGGAGGACCGCGAGGCGGTCGAACAGGTCCGCCGGCGCCGGCGGATCGACCTTGGCGGCGGTGAGCAGCCAGGCCAGCGGGCTCAGATCGTTGCCGACCCCGATCCGGCCCTCGGCGCACGCCTGCAGGGGCACGGTGCCGCGGCCGCTGAACGGGTCGAGGACAACGTCGCCCGGCCGCGTGTAGCGCGCAATGAAGGCGTGGGCGAGACCGGCCGGGAACGAGGCCAGGTACGTGCACATGGGGTGGAGCGAGTGACCCCACAGCCTCGGCTGCGCCTTCCACTCGAGCGCCAGCGGGAAGCCGGGCAGGGATCCGGCTCCCGGATCCGGAGCACAGGCGGGCGTTGGCCCGACCGACGCGTCCGCCGCCGCGGGACGCGTCGCGAGCGCCACCTGGCGTCCCCCCATCTCCGCCCACGCCGGGCGCGAGGGCGACACCCTACCATCGTGTCCGACCGGCCGCCGGACCATCCTGCGCGAATGTCCGGCGCCCGCTGCGAGGGGACCGGCACGGAGTGCGATCCCCTGGGGCGATCGGTCGGGCGATCGCATCAGATCGAGCTCGCGCAGGCGCGGCACCTGGTCGCGTCCGCCGGCACGGTCTCCCGGCGACCCGCAGATGGAGCGGGAACGACTCGCGTAGGATGAGAGGTGCTGTCGGGCGCGTGGGAGGCCGCAATCTCCCTCGTGACCGCCTCGTCCATCGGTCGCTCAGCAGTCGACGTGCTGACGATGGCCGGCGGGCACCGGGGGCCGCGGCGTCGCGCGTGGTCCGGGCAGCCGACGGTGTCCCCGTAGCTCAGTGGACAGAGCAACCGCCTTCTAAGCGGTCGGTCGCGGGTTCGAATCCTGCCGGGGACGCCACTCCAGGCTCGTTCCGCAACGTGGAGAGGAGCGACGATTGTCCGGGGACATCGCACGGCTCGCCGCCGAGTACTGGGACTTCCGGGCGCGCACGGGCCCGACGTGGGCGCACCTCATCGGTGACTACCGGTACGCGGCGACGGTCGAGGACGTGAGCCGGACCGCGGAGGACGAGCAGGTCGCCGCAGCCCGGGAGTTCGAGCGCCGGGCGCTCGCCGTCGATCCATCGGCGCTGGGCGTGCAGGACCGGATCACACGCGACCTCCTCGCGTTCGACGCGGGCGCCAACGCAGACCTGGCGGAGACGCGTCTCGCCGAGATCGCCGTCGATCCCATCGGCGGTCCCCAGGCGTCGCTGCCGGTGACACTGTCGAGGCTCACCATGCCGGACGAGTCGGTGGCGGAGGCGATGCTGGCGAAGCTCGAGGGCATCGGCCGCCTGCTGGCGGACCTGGCGGATCGACACCGCGAGGGTGCGGCGCGGGGCTGGACGCCGCCCCGCTTCGCGGTCGAGGGCGCGGTGCGGCAGATCGACGCGTGGCTCGCGCAGCCGCCGGAACGGGATCCGATCCTGGCCGGGCTCCGGCCGCCGGCCGTCGACGGGACGGCGCAGCAGGCCTGGCTCGAGCGCGCGCGAGCGGCCGTGGAGGATCACGTCCGGCCCGGGCTGGCGACCTACCGGCGGGTCCTGGCCGACGAGATCGCACCGCTGGCCCGCCCCGACGAGCGGGCCGGACTGGCCTGGCTCGAAGGCGGCGATGGCGCCTACGCGCGCGCCATCCGCCTGTTCACCACCCGGGAGGCCTCCGCCGAGGAGATCCACCGGGTCGGGCTGGAGCAGGTCGAGCGCCTGGCCGACGAGTACCGTGAGCTGGGACCGGAGGTGCTCGGCACGGGCGACCTCGAGACCATCCTCGAACGGCTGCGGTCCGACCCGTCGCTGCACTACGCGACCGGGGCGGAGATCATGGTCACGGCGCGGGCGGCGCTCGCCAGGGCGGAGCAGGCGATGGCCCGCTGGTTCGGGACGGTCCCGGCCGCGACCTGCGCGGTGGAGGAGACGGCGCACGGCGCCCAGGGCTTCTACTTCCCGCCGGCGCAGGACGGCAGCCGCGACGGCGTCTTCTTCATCAACACGTCGGATCCGTCGGTCTGGGGCCGGTTCGAGATGGAGTCGACCGCGTTCCACGAGGGGATCCCGGGGCACCATCTCCAGGGAACGATCTCGAGCGAGCTGCGCGGGCTCCCCGACTTCCGGCGCCACGCGTGGGTCACGGCGTACGGCGAGGGCTGGGGGCTCTACGCGGAACGACTGGCCGACGAGATGGGGCTGTACGGGACGGCGCTGGACCGGATCGGCATGCTCTCGAACGACTCGCTGCGCGCGTGCCGGCTCGTCGTCGACACCGGCCTCCACGCGATGGGCTGGAGCCGGGCGCAGGCGATCGAGTACATGGTCCGCAACTCGCCGATGCGCGAGGCGCACGTCCGTGCCGAGGTCGACCGCTACATCTGCTCGCCCGGCCAGGCGCTCGCGTACATGCTCGGCCGGCTGGAGATCCAGCGGATCCGGGCGCGCGCGGAGCAGCGGCTCGGCGACGCGTTCGACATCCGCGCCTTCCACGACGTCGTGCTGACCTCCGGCTCGATGCTCCTCGACACGCTGGCCGCCCTCGTCGACGACTGGGCCGCGGCCGGCGGCCCCCGGCGGGAGGGCCGCGCCACCGCATGAACGGGCCTCGCGGCGCTGTGGACGGCATGCGTACGATGTGCCTGCCATGGTCGCCCTGCGTGCGTACGCCAGCGATTGCCGCCTCTTCGGGGAGGTCGAGCTCGGCGACGTCCGGCTGACCGACGTTCTGAACGAAGCGGCGGAGGTGACGGTCCGCGACGCGCGGCTCGAGAGCCTCGCGGACGGCCACGCCGTCGAGGCCCCGGAGATGACCGTCACCCGCGACGAACTCTGCGCGGTCGTGCCGGCCGGACCGCGCGGCGATCCGGCCCGGCGGGTGCGCACGCGGATGACGCGCGTGCGCGTCGACATCGGCCCGTACCGCGTCGAGGGCACGCTGCACGCGCTGCCCGCCGCCGATCCGCTGGGCGCGGTGCTGCGGCGCCCGGCCTGGCTCCCGTTGACGAACGCGACGATCTCCTACCGGCTGGGGTCGGACCTGGCGACGGACGAGGTGGACACCCTCATCGTCAACCGGGAGCTCGCGCAGTCGGTCCGGCCGGTGGAGGGGGAGGCCGTGGCACTGCGCTGGGAGGCCGTCAACCCCTCGGGCCGCGTCCAGCCGCACGTCGCCGATCCGGTCCCGCCGCCATCCCGCGAGGAGACGGGCTCGCCGCCGCCGGGCCCGGGAGCACAGGAGGGCCGGCAGACCTCGGCCGGATCGATGTCGGGGGGCTGAGACCTTCCCCCGGTCAGAAGCGGCACAGCCGCGCGATCCGCGCCCCCGCTGCGGGGTAGCGCCCGGCGAGATCGTCGGCGCGTCCGAACGCCACGGCCTCCTCGGCATACGGCGGGGCCATGAACGTCGAGACCAGCGTCCAGTCGCCCAGCGGTTCCGCCGCCTGCCAGGTCCCGGCCGGCACCGCCACCTGCGGCCGCTCGCCCGCCGCGAGGTCGGGGCCCAGGACCGGCTCGGAGGTCGAGCCGTCGGGCCCGAGCAGCAGCATGCGTGCGGGCGCCCCGGCGTGCCATGCCCAGATCTCCGGGCGGTCGAGGCGGTGGAGCGCCGAGAACCCGGGGCGCGCCATCAGGTAGTAGATCGCGCTCGAGTGCCCGTCGCGCCACGTCTCGGCGACGTGCCCGCCCTCCGGCTCGAGCGGCCGCAGCCCGAGCGCACGGATGACGTCCCGGGCCCGCGGCACGGTCAGGACCTTCCTTCCCGCGCGTCCTCGCGTGCGAGGGCGAACCGCAGCGACGCGTACGCGGCAAGGTCGACCGCCAGGCCGCCCAGCCCGGCCAGCTGCGACGTGTAGAAGACGAACACCTGCGCGACGAGGATCCACACCAGCAGCCCCCGCAGCAGCCAGCGGTACGCGGCCGCCCGCGATACCGCCAGCGCCGGGATCGCGCGAAGGACCAGGATCGCCCCGACCAGCGTCGCGCCGGCGTCGCCGATCCGGGCGACCGTCGCGGTCTGTCCGGGTCCGCGCGTCGCGAGGAGGACGGTGCCGACGCCGATCAGCGCCGCGACGGCGTAGGCGACGACGCCGGCGAGCAGGGCCCGGTCGAACCACTCGCGCCCCGCCAGTCGCGCGTAGGCCCGCGTGAGCCGCGAGGGGAGCGCCTCGAGCGACGCCCATCGGTCGGGGGCGGGCGGCAGTCCCTCCACGTACCGCCGGATGTCGCCGGCCAGGCGGGCGTCCGGTGCGTGCTGCAGGAGCGCGAGGATGCGCGCCCGGTCGTCGTCCTGGATCGGCCGGTCCACGTGCGCCGCCAGCAGGTCGAGCGCGTTGGCGAGCCGTTCGCGGGGGCTGAGGCGGCGCCGCCCCACGACCGCGCGCCCGACGAGGAAGACGGCCACGAACACCACGTAGATCAGCGCGACGGCCGGCCGGAAGAAGTAGTTGTTGTCGGCGGTCAGGAACTTGCCGATCTCGTCGATGAAGGTGCCGAAGCCGAGCCCCGCGACGACCGCCGCCGTCCACTGCGCCCACCGGTCGAGGAACAGCAGCAGCATCCCCAGCGCGACGAGCATGAGCAGCCCGCCCCAGAGCAGGTGCGCGACGTGCAGGCCGTTGCCGCCGATCTGCGGGTATCCGGTCAGCGCCAGGAACGCCCGGATCCCCAGGAACGAGACCACGGCGCAGACGAGGAACGTCTCGAGCAGCGCCGGGGCGTCGACGTTGCGCGTGCGGCGCGCCGGGAGGACCGATCCCACGCGCGGCAGGATACGTCCCGGGCATGCGGCGTGCCTGCAGGACGGCGGCGGCTGGATCCGCGCCGATCCCACGTTCGCGGTGCCGGGCGTGGACGGCGTGTGGGCGGTATGCGCGACTGCGGTATGCGCGACTGTGGAATCGCGCGCAGCCTTCCTCTACACTCCGCCGATCCGGCGTCTTCGACGAGGATCGGGAGAGGGGGAAGAGCATGACGGCCGCTGCGCCTCCGGTTGCCCAGCCATCGGCCTTCGCGGTGTTCCGGCGGCGCACCTTCACGCTGCTCTGGAGCGGCCAGTTCATCTCCACCATCGGCGACGCGCTGCTGATCGCCGGGGCGGGGATCCTGATCTTCCAGCGCACGAACTCCGCGCTGAGCGTCGGACTCATGGCGGCCGCCACGGTCGCCCCGGCCATCGTCTTCGGCCTGATCGCGGGCGTCGTGGTGGATCGCTACGACCGCAGGCGGATCATGCTGGCCGCCGACCTGCTGCGCGCCGTGATCGTCCTGCTCATCCCGGTCCTGATCGGCATCGACCTCATCCTTTTGTACGTGCTCGTCGCGGCGTCTGCGGCCGTCAGCGAGTTCTTCAACCCCGCGCTCGACGCGACGCTGCCCGAGATCGCGCCGGACGAGGAGCTCGGCGCGGCCAACTCGCTGATGGCCATCAGCTCGTTCGGCTCGACCGCGGTGGGGTTCGCGGCCGGCGGCCTGATCGCCGCCCTCGGCGACGTCCAGTGGGCGTTCGTCCTCGACGGGATCAGCTTCGCCTTCTCGGCGATCTGCACGTACTTCGCCACGATCCCGAAGATCCCCGTGAGCGGCGATTCGTCGATCCGGGCCGTCGGGTCGAACCTGAAGGACGGGATCCGCGTGCTGATGCAGACGCCGATCCTGCGCTCGATGCTCCCGATCTCGATCGTGTACGCCGTGGCATGCATCGGGATCTGGAACGCGCTGCTGCTGCCGTTCTCGGTCCGTGCGCTCGGCGCCAACACCTTCGAGTACGGCCTGCAGGAGGGCCTGACGTCCGTCGGCTTCGTGATCGGCAGCCTCGTCCTCGCCCAGGTCGTCGGCCGCCTCCGCGAGGGGCAGTGGCTCGTGATGGGCTACCTCGCGATGGGGCTCATGGGGATCGCCTACGGGCTCAGCCATTCGATCGAGCTCGCCATCGCGGCGGTCGCACTCAGCGGCTTCGCCAACGCGTTCACCAGTACCGCCGGGCGCCTCATCCGGCAGCGGAACACGCCGCGCGAGTACCGCGGCCGCGTGATGAGCGCGTTCTCCGTCATCGCCAGTGTCTTCGGCATCATCGGGATGGTCCTCGCGGGCCTGGCGGACGTCATCGACATCCGCCTCCTGATCGTCGTGGCCTCGCTCGCGACGGTCGTCATCGGCCTGTTCGCGGCGGTGCTGCCGGGCCTCGGCCAGCCACCCGCCGAGTGGCGGCGGCTGGCGCAGGTGCTGCGGGCCGCGCCCGCGAAGGCAGGCCTCGCCGGCCTCCGCCCGGTCACGCTGGCCGATTTCGAGACGCTCGTCGGGCTCGTGCCGACCCTGCACAACCTCGACCGCTCCGGGCGCGAGGACCTGCTGGTCCACGGCCAGATCGGCGAGGCACCGGCGGGCACGCGCGTGGTTGCGCAGGGCGATCCGGGCGAGGCGGCGTACTTCGTCCTCGAGGGGAAGGCCGTGGCCGGCATCCCGAGCGGCGACGAGTACCGCTCGCTGTCCGAGATGGGGCCGGGTGACTTCTTCGGGGAGATCGCCGCGCTGACCGGCACGAACCGCACGGCGAACGTCGTCGCGGCCGAGCCGATGACGCTGCTCGAGGTCCCCGCGGCCACGCTCCGGCGCCTCATGCACGCGCCCGGGATGGGCGAGCTCGTGATGGGCAAGATGAGCGAGCGGCTCGCCCGGACGAGCCTGACCGACCTGCCCAAGCTGGGCGGCCTCGACCAGGCCGACCTGCGCGAGCTGCGGACGGCCGCGCCGACCTCCTCCTCCGGTACGCCGCCGGCCCCCGCAGAGGCCGGCGCCTGACCGCTCGGCTCTGCCGGCCGATCACCTGCGGTCAAGCACGCGTCGATCGAAGGTGAGGCCGGGGCTGACCGGAATGCCGCGAGGGGCACTACTCACGACCGGGTGGTCATGCGCTCAGGGAGTTCTTCAGGACTATAGTGGTGATGTCGCGGGCGGTCCGGCCCTTGACAGCACGCAACATTCCTGTCCCGTGGGCCATTGACGGTGGAACCGCGCTCCCCGATAGTACTGGTGCGCGGTGGTACGTACTGCTCACACGATGAGGGGGGCGCGCGGTGAAACTCGGTTCGGCTCTGCATCGGATCTCGACCCGCAGGCGGTTCATGGCGGGCCTGTCGGCTGCGCTACTGCTCGCCGGGGTCCTCAACGCGAACGTGTTCGCCGCGTCCAACAAGCCGTACTCGCTTTCCGGGGTGCCCGCGACGATTGCGGCGGGTGCCAACCCGGGCATCGCGATCGAGGTCTCGAACGACACGAAGACCCAGCAACTCGGATCGATGGAGATCACACTGCCGTCGGGGTTCACGTTCTCGGACGACGGCACCGGCACGTACGGTTCGGCGACCTCGCCTGACTCGAGCAGCCCGACCGCCGGCCTGCTCCCGGGGACGACGAACGTCCTGGCCGTGCAGAACCTCTCCCTGCAGCCGGGCCACGTGGCCACCATCGACATCACCGACGTCGTCGCCCCCGGCTGCACATCGCTCGCCTGGAACTTCAGCGCCCAGCAGGCGAACAGCTGGAACAGCGGCAACGGCGCCAACTACCTGACGTTGACCGGGGGTACCTACACCCCGAGCGGCAGCTTCAAGAACCAGCCCGTGTCCACGGCCGACGGGTGCGCCCTCTCGTTCTCCGTCTCGCCCGCTGTCGAACCCGCCGACGCAGGGGCGGGCCAGATCATCACCGGCACCGCCCTCACGCCGCCGGGTGCGGGCGGGAGCCCCGTGAGCGTGCAGGTCGTCGACACGACCACCGGCAAGCCCATCGATGTCGCCACCGATGTGACCCTGTCGCTCAACACCGTGCGCCTGGACGACGCGACGAGCAGCGCCAGCCTGTCGGGCTCGGGGCCGATCGCCACGGATTCGACCGGCAAGGCGACCTTTGCGGCCAGCGTCAACGCCGGGGGTGCGTTCACGTTCACCGCGACGGCATCCAACAGCGCGATCGCGCCGGCCACCTCGACCCAGTTCCGCATCTGGGGCGCCGCCGCCACGTGCTCTGCGTCCGGGTGCAGCCTGCCGCTCGGCGCCTCCAACGGTGAGAACCTCACGTTGACGTCGAGTTCGACGCAGGGCGCCGTGGGTGCGTCCTTCGACATCGTCTCCTTCGACTGCTCTTCCGCCCAGTACGGTGGGGTCGCCGGAATCCCGAACACGCAGACGGTCGCCTGGACCGTCGTCAATCCCTCGGATGCCACCGGGCTCAAGACGACGAGCATCTTCATCCCGGACTCGCTGCTCACCCAGACCGGTGTCGACCCGCTCCTGGCGGTCCACTACATGGTCTGCCTGAGCGCTCCCTTCCAGTTCCACGTGGCATGGACGCCCGACAGCCTGACCAACGGCGCCAATGGGCTGGCCCAGCCGGACGGCCTGGTGAGCGGGATCATGGGCGGCTCCTGGTATCGCGGACTCCTCCCCGATTGCCAGGACGTGGGCGGCGCGACGTCGGGAAATCCCTGCGTTTCCAGCCGCATCCACGCGAACGGCGGGCTGACGGTGACTGTCGAGTCCACCGTCGCGGACCCGTGGCTGCGCTAGGGTCCGACGAGCCTCCCGGCCCATGTCGGGATCCGGTCCCGCCGGGCCGGTGGAGGGTTGGGGCAGGTGACTGCCGCAACCCTCCGGACTCCCGGCTGATGAGGCGCGTGACCCCGGCGAGCCGATGACGACGTGCCCGAAGTGCGGTCGCGCGGTGGACGCCGCCTACCGCGTCTGCGGATACTGTCGCGCCCAGCTCGCCGCGGATCGTCCCCCACAGCAGATCCGTCGCCGGGTGACGATCGTCACCTCGGATCTCAAGGGCTCCACGAGCCTCGGGGAGAAGCTCGACCCCGAGTCGCTCCGCGAGGTGCTGACCCTCTACTTCGATCAGATGCGCGCCGTGTTCGAGTCGCACGGCGGTACGATCGAGAAGATCATCGGCGACGCGATCGTGGCGGTCTTCGGGCTGCCGCTGCCGCGCGATGACGACGCCCTGCGGGCCGTGGCCGCCGCCGCCGAGAGTCAGCGCGCGCTGGCGGCGCTCAACGCGCAGCTGCTCCGAACCTGGGGCGTGCAGCTGACGAACCGGACCGGGATCGCCAGCGGCGAGGCGATCATCGGCGAGGCCAGCGCAGGCGAGCACATCCTCACCGGTGCGGTCGTGCAGCTCGCGAACAAGCTGGAGCAGTCCGCGCCTGCCAACGAGGTCCTGGTCGGCGATCCGACGCTGCGCATCGTGGGCGACGACATCATGGTCGAGGCGGTCGACGCCGTGGTGCCCAGGGGCGCCAGCGAACCCGTCGCGGCGTACCGGCTCGTCTGCGTCAACACGGACGCGGCCCTGACGGAGCAGGCCGCGCCGTCGGCGGCGCGCACCGACGTCAGCATCTGTCCGAACTGCGGGGAAGAGAACCCGCTCGATTTCGGCTGGTGCGGCTCGTGCGGCGGAGGGCTGGCCGCCCGGCAGCGGGCGCAGGAGAGCCGCAAGACGGTCACGATCGTCTTCTCGGACCTCAAGGCGGCCGCGGCGGACGGTGCGCCGCTGGCCCCCGAGGACCTGCGGGACGTCATGGCCGCCGCGTTCGAGGACGCCCGCCGCGTCCTCGAGAGGCACGGCGGGACCGTCGAGAAGTTCATCGGCGACGCCGTGATGGCGGTGTTCGGTCTGCCCGTGCGCCACGAGGACGACGGGCTCCGCGCCGTCCGCGCGGCACTGGAGATGAAGGTGGCCCTGGCCGCGCTCGCGGGGCGCCTCGCGGGCGAGCGTGGGATCCGGCTCGAGGTCGCGATCGGCGTCAACACGGGCGAGGTGGTGACGGGCGACGCGAGCCTCGGCCAGCGACTGGTCACCGGGGATGCCGTGAACGTTGCGGCGCGTCTCGAGCAGGCCGCGCCGGTCCACGAGGTCCTGATCGGCGACCTGACGTACCGGCTCGTCCGCGACGCCGTCGACGTCGAGGAGGTCGAGCCGCTGACCCTGAAGGGCAAGGCGCAGCCGGTGCCCGCCTACCGGCTGCTCGCAGTCGGCGGCGGGGAGGCGGTGGCGCGACGGCAGGACGCCCCCCTCGTCGGACGCGAAGGGGAGATGCGGCTGCTCCGGGAAACGCTCGCGGAGGCGGTCGCCGGCCGTGCATGCCGGATGGTGACCATCATCGGCGACGCCGGGGTCGGCAAGACGCGCCTGACCAGGGAGTATCTCGATTCGGTCCGGCAACGAGCGCGGGTGCTGCGGGGACGGTGCCTGCCGTACGGCGACGGCATCACCTTCTGGCCGATCGTGGAGGTCGTCCGCGAGGCGGCCAGGATCCGCGAGGGGGATCCCCCGGAGAGCGCGCGCCGCCGGCTCGCCGATCTGCTCGGTCCCGGCCGGGAAGACGTCGCCGACCGCGTCGCGGCGGCCGTCGGGATCCTCGACGCGCCGTTCCCCGTCTCTGAGCTGTTCTGGGGGATCCGCCGATTCCTGGAGTCGCTCGCCGAGGAGGAGCCGGTCGTCGTCCACATCGACGACATCCACTGGGCCGAGGCGACCTTCCTCGACCTGATCGGCTATCTCACGGAATCCAGCCAGGGGGCGCCGCTGGTCCTGCTGTGCACCGCGCGCAACGAGCTCCTGGAACGGCACGCCGACTGGGCGCAGGCGCCCCGGCAGGCCCGCATCGTGCTCGCGCCGCTGTCCGACGCGGATGCCGGCCGGGTCGTCGAGAACCTGCTCGGACGGGCCGGGATCGCGCCGAGCGTGCAGGCGAAGATCGTCACCGCGGCCGAGGGCAACCCGCTCTTCGTCGAGCAGCTCCTCTCGATGCTCATCGACAACGGATCCCTCCGCCTCGTCGAGGGCCGGTGGACGCCTGCGGGCGACCTGTCGGCGATCTCGATCCCGCCCACGATCCACGCGCTGATCGCGTCCCGCCTCGACCAGCTTCCCCAGCCGGAACGGACCGTCATCGAGCCCGCCTCCGTGATCGGCCTGAGCTTCGCTCCGGCCGCCGTCAGGGAGCTGGCACCCGACGAGGTCTGCGACGATTTCTGGGCGTACCTGTCCTCACTGGGCACGAAGCAGCTGGTGCGCGCGGGGGAGGGAACGTCGGAATCGGATCCCAGCTATCGCTTCCAGCACATCCTCATCCGCGACGCCGCGTACCAGGGGCTGCTGAAGCGTTCCCGGGCCGACATGCATGAGCGGTTCGTCGCCTGGGCGGACCGGGCCAACGCCGAGGCGGGGCGTGCGCAGGAGTTCGAGGAGATCCTGGGCTGGCACCTCGAGCAGGCCTATCGCTACCGCGGCGAGCTCGGGCCGCTCGACGAGCGCGCCATCGAGATCGGTATCGACGGGTCACGCCGACTCGGATCCGCCGGCAGGCGCGCCATGGCGCGCGGCGACCTTCCCGCCGCGGCAAGCCTGCTGCGGCGCGCCGCGGCCCTCATCCCCGACGACCACCCGGCACGCCCGCGGCTGCTGCGCGATGCCGGCGAGGCGCTCATGGAGATCGGGGAGTTCGCGGCATCGGAAGCAGCACTTGCGGCCTCGAGGACTCTTGCGGAGGCGCAGGGTGACGCGGCCATGGTGACCGGCGCCACCATCATGCAGATGCAGCTGCGCTTCTACCAGGCGGGCGCCGGTGACAGCGGCAACGACGTGATCGGGGAGGTCAGGCGACTGCTGCCGGTGCTCGAGATGCAGTCCGACCGCGAGGGCCTGGCCCGCGCCTGGCGCTTCATGACCGTGCTCGGAGGCGCGATCGGGCGCTACGTCTTCGCCGAGGACGCCGCTCAGCGGGCGATCGAGCACGCGCGGATGGCCGACGACCGACTGATCCAGACGAGGTCGCGTTCGTCGCTGGCGATGTGTGCGCTGCTCGGCCAGACACCGGTCCCGCAGGCCATCGAGCGCTGCGAGAGCCTGCTCGCGCAGGCCGAGGGCGATCGCAAGTCCGAGGCCCTCATACTCGCCGTCCTGGCGCATCTCGAGGCGATGCGCGGCGAGTTCGGGCGCGCACGCGACCTGTACCGCCGGAGCCGCGCAACGCTCGACGAGCTGGGCGTGCGGCTGCTCGCGGCGCTCACCTCGCTCGATTCCGGCTGGGTCGAGATGATCGCCGGCGATCCGGAGGCGGCCGAGCGCGAGCTGCGCGGCGACTACGAGACGCTGGACGCGATGGGCGAGCGCCTCTACATCGCCACGACGGCCGCATCACTCGCGGAGGCGCTGTACCGCCAGGGTCGCTTCGACGAGTGCGAAGCGATGACGCGCTTCAGTGAGGAGGTCGCCGCCCCGGACGACGTGGCCACTCAGTTTCAGTGGCGTCACGTCCGCGCGAAGGTGCTGGCCAGGCGTGGCGACTGCGAGGATGCCGTTCGGCTCGGCCTCGAGTCGGTCCGCCTCATCACCGAGTCGGACAGCCTGGAGGACCCGGGCAACGCGCTGCTGAGCCTGGCGGAGGTCTACTGCCTGTGCGGGCGCATCCCGGAGGCGATCGACGCGGCGCGGCAGGCGTCCGACCGCTTCGAGCGCAAGGGCAACGTCGTCTCGCTCGCGCTCGCCCGCGGATTCGGGCAGAGTCTCGAGGCGGGGCAGTCGGTCGTCTCGGTTCTGGCGCCGATCCACTCGAAGGCGGCGATGCAGTAACGCCTGGCGCCGCCCCGGCGCCACGGTTGCATCGCGGGTGCAAGGAGCCGCGGGAGCGCGCACGCACGACCTGGCCCGATCTCGCGATACGGAGAGGACCTGTCCGAGCAAGCGAGGAGTGCAGATGGACGACCTGTTGCCGCACGTGCTGGCGATCCTGTCGACGACCCCCCAGCGGTGGAACACGCTCGCGCACGCCGTGCCGGACGACCTGCTCGATAGGAAACCTGCGCCCGGCGAGTGGTCCGCGCTCGATTGCCTGCGTCACCTCGTGTCGACCGAGCGCGAGGTCTTTCCGGTCCGGCTCGCGGCCTTCCGCGAGGGGCGCGACCTCGAGGCGTTCGACGCCGACGCCGACGGCACGGTGGAGGGAGCGGACGATCCGGACGGGCTGGTCGCCACGCTCGAGACGCTGCGCGGCCGGAGCCTGCAGGACGTGGCGGCGCTGTCGCCCGACGATCTCCGCCGTACGGTCCGCCACCCCGAGTTCGGGACGGTCACGCTGGAGCAGATGCTCCACGAGTGGGCCGGGCACGACCTCATGCACACCGTGCAGGCCGAACGGGCGATGCTGCAGCCGTTCATCGCGGGCAGCGGTCCGTGGCGCAGCTACTTCGCCGACCACGACGCGA
This sequence comes from Chloroflexota bacterium, assembly GCA_021790715.1. GTDB lineage: Bacteria > Chloroflexota > Limnocylindria > Limnocylindrales > CSP1-4 > JAJYNJ01. The sequence continues at coordinate 1,644 of JAJYGK010000155.1, read as the reverse complement.
CGCCGCCGGGTGCGAAGGCGTAACGAGACCCGCCCCCCTGCGCGTCCGGGCACGGTGCTCGCCCGGACGCCCGGCCGACGACCGCCTCGGTCCCGACCTTCCGACCGTCCACGTAGAATCCCGGCATGGCTATTGCCTCCGGAGAAGACATCAAGCGCTACCGGGAGAACCTGCAGGGGGAGATCGACGGGGTCGCCGTCTACCTCGCCATGGCCGACGGCGAGAAGGATCCACCGCTCAAGGAGCTGTACCGGCGCCTGGCCGAGACCGAGCGCCGGCACGGCGCGGTCTGGGAGCAGCGGCTGAAGGAGGCCGGCGTCGACACGTCGGCGATGGGCCCCACCTGGCGCGCCCGGGCGCTGGGCTGGGCGGCCCGCCGGTTCGGGGCCGGGGTCGTCGCCCCGACCGTGGCCGAGCAGGAGGGCCGTTCCCAGAACATGTACGACGCCCAGCCGGAGGCGGCCGGAACGAGCCTGCCGCAGGACGAGCGATCGCACGCGCGGCTCTTCCGGGAGCTTGCCGGCGGGACGGGCCTGGCGGGCGGCGAGCTCGCGCGCATCGAGGGGCGACACCGCTCGACCGGCGGCAATGCGCTCCGCGCCGCGGTGCTCGGTGCCAGCGACGGCGTCCTCTCGAACACGAGCCTGATCATGGGTGTGGCGGGGGCGGCGGTGAGCAACGGCGCCGTCGTGGTCGCCGGCCTTGCCGGGCTGCTCGCCGGGGCATTCTCCATGGGCCTCGGCGAATGGCTGTCGGTGCAGAGCGCGCGCGAGCTGTACTCGCACCAGATCAGGGTCGAACGCGAGGAGCTCGAGGCGATCCCCGAGGAGGAGGAGGTCGAGCTCGCGCTGATCTACCAGTCGAAGGGCGTGCCGGCCGATCAGGCGCGTCGCCTGGCGAAGCAGATCGTCGGAGGCGACCTGTCGGTGGCGCTCGACACGCTGTCGCGCGAGGAGCTCGGGATCGATCCCGACGAGTTGGGCGGCTCGGCCTACGAGGCGGCCTTCACCTCGTTCCTGCTGTTCGCCTCGGGTGCGTTCGTGCCGCTCCTGCCGTTCCTGCTGGGCAGCGGCGTCACGGCGATCGTCGCGTCACTGGTGCTCGCCGGGCTCGCGCTGTTCGGCGTGGGGGCGGCGATCACGATCGTGACGGGCCAGAGTGCCCTGCGCTCCGGGCTCCGGCAGGTCGCGTTCGGGCTCGCCGCTGCCGCGGTGACGTTCGGCATCGGTCACCTCGTCGGGGCCGCGGTGCGCTGACGGGCGCCGGCTCCGACCGCGAGCGCACCGGGGCTGCGGCGCGGGGCGGCGGGGCGGTGGACGGACCGCGGGCGCCATGCAGAGGGCGGTGGTCTCGCCCGAAGCGAGGGCCAGCCGCGCCCGGGGCCGATCTCCTGCGCCATGCCCGGGGCCGATTTCCCGCGCCGCGAGCGGTCCCGCGTCGTTCTGCTGGGTCGTCCGGCGTCGTTCTGAGTGGCCGCTTGCGCCGCGAGCCGTCCCCGTGTCGCTCCGCTGAGCGTGGTGCACGACGTCGACGCGGGTGTGCACGTGGCTCACGCTGGCAACCTGCGACGGGGTCACGGGGCACCCCGAGCGAACTCCGGGAGGCCGTCTCCGATCGGGCGCTCGCCCAGCCGGCCGGATCCGT
>JAJYGK010000054.1 GCA_021790715.1 Chloroflexota bacterium | reverse complement strand
CAGAGGCCGAAACGGCCGAGGTCGAGCCCGAGCCGGCCCGTGCGATCGAGGTCGAGGCCGTCGCTCCGGAGCTCGCGGAGGCCTCGCCGGAGGCCGGCGCACTCGAGGCCGCGTTGGAGAGCACCGCGGCTCCCGAGGAACTCGAGGCCGCGCCGACAGCGGCCGGCGGTGAGGCTGCAGCAGTCCTCGCGGAGCGCGAAGGCGCCGTCCCCTCCGAAGCGCCCTCCGGGGCCGCAGCGCCCGAACTCGTCTCCGTGCCGGAGTCGCCTGCAGAACCCGAACCGGTCGCCGCCGAGCCGGAGCCGCTTTCCGCGGCAGAACCGGTCGCCACGGCCCAGCCGCCCGCTCCGGCCGAGCCTGTCGTCGCCGCTGAGCCCGTCCCTGCCCCCGAGCCGGTCGCCGTTCCCCAGCCCGTCGCGCCCACGGCGATCCCCGCGGAGCCCGGTGCCCCGCCCGCGGCGCCGGCCGTGCAGCGACCCCAGCTGCCCGTGCATCCGCCCCGGCCCGTCGCGCCCGACAGCGCCCCCTGGCAGGTCGTGGCCCCCGAGGAGCCGGCCGCGAAGCCCGTGGCGCAGCCCACGATCGGCGCGGTACATCGCAGCGGATGGCTCGCGCGGGCCCACCGCGCGGATCAGGGCACGCTGTCGCAGCGGATCACCCGCAACGTCTGGGAGGAATCGACGCGCGAGATCGTGACGCGACCGGGTTCGGGCGTCCAGGCGTGTCAGGGCTGCGGACTCCCCCTCTCCGCCAGCGCCCGCTTCTGCAGGCGGTGCGGCGCGCGCCAGAGTTGAGCAGGCTCGGGATCCGCGCCGCGCCGCGGATCGCGCGCGTCAGTCGTCGAGGTCGCCGAAGAGCGCTTCCTGGCCGGGCGTGTCGAACGGAGCCGGGAGCCGGACGTCGGGCACGCCGGCATGGCCGCGCGGCAGCAGCATCGCCCGGATCTGCGACCGGCGCACGTAGATCTGCCGTCCCGGGCGGGTGCTCTGGATCCTCCCCTCGCGCACCCAGCGCCCGAGCGTCGACGTGCTCACGCGGATGTTCGCCGAGGCGAAGATCGCGCTCGCCTGGGCCAGGGTGATCCAGTCGGAGGGAGGCTTGGGCACGTCAGTCGGCGGTCGATCCGCCCGTCTGCGCGCCAGAGCCGGAGCTCGACGCCGACCCGGCCGACCCACCCGCCTGGGCGGCTCCGGCATCACCGGCTGGCGCGGACGGCTTCGCGGCGGTCGAGGTGGACGATTTCGCGCCGCTCCGCGCCCGGCTCGCCGCCTGGGCGTCCTTCTTCGCCCAGCCCGAGCCCTTGAACACGATCGCGGGAGGAGAGAGCACCTTGCGCATCGCGCCGCCGCACACCTCGCACGTCGACGGTCCGTGGGCGTGCACCCCGTGGATGACCTCGATCGTGCGTCCGCACTGGGTGCAGGCGTAGTCGTAGACGGGCAACCGGAACCTCCTCGCCTACCCTCTGAGCAGGCGCATGCCGCACTTGGGACAGTAGAACGCGCGCTCGTGCGCCGACGCGAACCCGCACGACGCGCACACCAGGCCGCCCGCGCCGCCGGCCGGCACGGGTTTCTCCGACGGCACCATGCCGGTGGCGTACTGGCTGGCGAGCACGTTGGCGAGCAGGTTCGACAGGATCTTCTGGGCGGTCCGGTCCGTGTCGCCCCGGACGCCCTTGCCGCCCCAGCCCACGACCGCGCGGACGAGCATGTCGCCGGTCGCTTCGTCCCAGTGGGACGCGACGCCTCCGACGACCGCGTTGTACTCGGGATTGCCGGCCGTGTCGGTCTCGCCGTGGAGGAGCGCCACGGCCAGCGTGTCGAACGCGAGATCCACGGCCCCGACGGTCTCGAGCACCAGCAGCGCGTGCCGCGCGATCGGGCTGTCCGCCTGGTGCGCCGTGATCCACTGCATCGCCTCGGACGGCTGGACGATGACCGGTGCGGCCTCGCTGAGCTCGACGGGCAACGGATAGAGCAGGTCGATGTCGGTCCTGGCCACGCCCGCCAGCATCGACGGCATCTCGTGGAGGGCGGCCTGGCCGTTCTGCATCCGGACGCCCTCGGTGCTCTTGGCGCGGTAGTAGAGACGGACCTCGAACTCCTCCGGCTCGATCTCCTCGGGGAGCGCGGGCGGCGGAGTCGCGGCCTGTTCCGGCTTGCGGCGGCGCTTCAGGAACTCCAGCGGCACCTCATCTCCTCCCGGTCATCGCACGCGCAGAGCGGCAGACCCCGTTCATCGTACGCCTGCCGGCGTGCGCATCGCCGACGTCACGGCCGTTCGCCCAGTCGCTCGGCCAGCAGGGACACGCGCGCTCGCAGCTCATCCGCACGGGCCTTCGCGGCGTCGACGACGGCGCGCGGCGCGCGGGCCACGAACTCGCCGTTCGCCAGGCGGGCCTCGGCCGCCTCGTCCAGTTCGCGTTCGAGGCGGGCGTGTTCGCGCGCGAGGTCCGCCTCGGCGCGCATCACCCGGGCCTCGTTGGTGCCGGCGACCACCACGAGACCGGCCTGCCCGTCACCCGCGCTCCCCGCGGTCACGGTCGCGTCCTCCGGGGCGTTCACGCGCGCGACCGACGCGTCGAGGTCGTCGCGCCGGTCGACGGAGGTGAGCCGGGTGCGCGCGAGCGGCGCGAGTGATGTGGCGAGCGACTCGAACGCCGCGCGCGTCTCCCCGTCGCCCAGGTACGCGCGCCCGTCCAGCCAGTCGGTCGGGTCGATGCCGGCCTCCAGCCGCGCGTTCCGGATGCCGCGCACCAGGTCGATCAGCTCGCGGACGGGACGGCCGGATGCCTCCGCGTCGGGCACCGCCGCGCGCTCCTCGTCGCCCGTCGGCCACTCGGCGACGATCAGCAGGCCTGGATCGTCGGGACGATGCGGCAGGCGACCCCAGATCGCCTCGGTGATGAACGGCATGACGGGGTGCAGCAGGCGCAGGTATCGGTCGAGCACCCAGGCGAGCACCCGCCAGGTGGCCGCGCGCTCGGCCGCCGGCACGTCCGGGCGCAGCCGCGCCTTCGACAGCTCGATGTACCAGTCGCAGTACTCGCTCCAGATCGCCTCGTAGAGGAGCGAGGCCGCGTCGCCCACGCGCAGCTCCTCGTAGGCACGGCCCGCCGCGGCGATCGTCTCCGCCGCCCGCCCCAGGATCCAGCGCTCCGCCGGGCCGAGCTCCGCCTCGTCGGGAAGGGCGAGCGGCTCGTCGCCGGCAAGCTCCGCGGGCCGCGCCCCGAGCACGAAGCGTGCCGCGTTCCAGAGCTTGTTGCCGAAGTTGCGGGCACCCTCCAGCTTCTCGCGCCCCAGTCGCGTGTCGGCGCCGGGCGCGACGCCGTTCACCACCGCGAAGCGCAGGGCATCCGCCCCCAGCTCGTCGATGACCGCGAGCGGGTCGATGACGTTGCCCTTCGTCTTCGACATCTTCTGGCCGTACGGGTCGCGGATCAGACCGCTCAGGTACACGTACCGGAACGGCGTCTCCCCCATCAGCCACTCGCCCAGCATCATCATCCGGGCCACCCAGAAGAAGATGATGTCGTAGGCGGTCTCCATGACCGTGCCCGGGTAGAAGCGCTCGAGATCCGGCGTCTCGTCGGGCCAGCCCAGCGTCGAGAAGGGCCACAGGCCGCTCGAGAACCAGGTGTCGAAGATGTCCTCCTCCTGGACGAGCTCCGCGCCGGGCCGCCCGCACACGGCGCACGCGCCCGGGGCCTCGACCTCGTCGGTCACCGTGACGTGCCCGTCGGGGCAGTACCACGCCGGGATGCGGTGGCCCCACCAGAGCTGCCGGCTGACGTTCCAGTCGCGGATGTTCTCGAGCCAGTCGAAGTAGACCTTCTCGAACCGCCTCGGCAGGATCTTCGTCCG
>JAJYGK010000108.1 GCA_021790715.1 Chloroflexota bacterium | reverse complement strand
AAAAAGGAGCGGTATTGGCTCGGCTCAGAAGCGGGTCCGCAGGCCTCATCCGGGATCTCAACCGGGCGTCGATCCTGTCGCTGGTCGGACAGCGAGGCCCGATCGCGCGGATCGAGATCGCCCGCGAGCTCGCCCTGAGCCCGGCTGCCGTCACGGTCCTCACGCGTGACCTCGTCCACGACGGCCTGGTCCGCGAGGTGGCCACGGCGCCGTCGCGCGGCGGACGCCCGGGCGTGCTGCTCGGGCTGGTCGGCGAGGCGGCGCAGGCTCTCGGTGTGAAGATCGCCGCCGATCACCTCAGCGCCACGCGCGTCAGCCTCGACGGAGAACCCCTGAGCTCCGCCGAGCGGCCCTTCGACGTCTCCGCCCCGGACGCGCTCGATCGGCTGGCAGCCGGGCTGGCCGAGATGACCGCCGACCTCGACGGGCCCGGTCCGCGGCTGCTGGGCGTCGGGCTCGGGGTGCCCGGGACCGTCGATCTCGGCAGCGGCGTCGTCGAGTCGCCCGTCCTGGGCTGGCACGCATTGCCGCTCGGGGCGCTGCTGGAGGCCCGGCTCCACCTCCCCGTGCTCGTCGACAACGACGTGAACACGCTGGCCGCCGCGGAGCGGCTGTACGGTCGCGGGCGCACGGTGGAGAACTTCGTCACGGTGACGATCGGCCGCGGCGTGGGGCTCGGGATCGTCGTCGGCGGGGAGCTGTATCGGGGTGGCCGCGGCGGTGCCGGCGAGTTCGGGCACGTCCGGATGGCCGACGACGGCCCGCTCTGCCAGTGCGGCCAGCGCGGTTGCCTGGAGACGCTGGTGTCCGACGGCGCGCTGCTCCGTGCCGCCGTCACGGCGGGACTCCTGGGCGCGGACGACGGGATCGATCGCCTTCGGGCCTTGGCCGACGCCGGCGACGCGCGCGCGACGCGGATCTACGCCGCCGCGGGAGCGACGCTGGGGCGGGCCGTCGCGTGGCTCGTGAACGTCCTCGACCCCCAGCTCGTGCTCGTCTCCGGCGAGGGCACGCAGGCGTGGCCGCATCTCGAGGCGGCGTTCGACGAGGTCGTGCGGCGGGACGCGTTTGCGCCCCTGCGGGACGTCGCGGTCGAGGTCGATCCCTGGGACGACGCGAAATGGGCGCGTGGGGCGGCCGCGCTCGTGCTGCGCGCGACCTTTGCCGCCCCCCTCTACGAACGCCAGCCGGACGATGCGGTCCGCGAGCGGCTGGCTGCCGGAGTGCTCGAGGCCTGATTTCGGAGGATTGCTGCCTTTGGGCGTGCTGTTGTGCGCATCCCTTTCCGTATGACGCATCACGAGGGTTCCAGCATGAACGCTCATCGGAGATCGCCGCTCGTTGGCGTGGCCGCGTCGGCGGTGCTCATCTTCGCGGCGTGCAGCGGGTCGGCCGGGTCGGCCGGCTCGACTGCGTCGCCTGCGGCCACCGCGGCCGCCGCTCCGAGCGGGGTCGCGTCGACCGCCGCCGCGCCGAGCGCCGCCTCGTCCGCGGCCTCGTCGGCGCCGGTCGTGCTGCAGTTCTGGAGCACCTACAACCAGCAGGACACCGAGGCCAGCACGTTCGCCAACGTGGTGATCCCGGCGTTCGAGCAGCAGTACCCGGGCGTCGAGGTCAAGTCCGTCGTCTTCCCGTCGTCGGGCACGGAACTGCTCTCGAAGCTCCTGGCCGCGATCTCCGCGGGGGATCCGCCGGACGTCGTCCGCACCGACATCTCCTGGGTGACGCAGCTGGCGAAGCTCGGCGCGCTCCAGCCGCTGAGCACGAGCCTGAGCAACTGGCAGACGCTGGCCTCGTCCGTCTACCCGGGCTCGCTGTCCACCAACCTCTGGAAGGGCACCTACTACGGCCTCCCGCTCGACACGAACACGCAGGTGCTCTTCTGGAACAAGGCCGACTTCCAGGCCGCCGGCCTGAGCGGCCCGCCGCAGACGTTCTCCGAGCTCGTGACCGACGCGCAGAAGCTCACTGACCCGGCGAAGAAGCAGTGGGGCCTGAGCGTCGACGGCACCGACATCTGGAACGTGTCGCCGTACGTGTGGAGCAACGGCGGCTCCTTCGTCAACGCCGCCGGCACGACCGCCAGCGGGTACGTGAACGGCAAGGCGACCGTCGACGCGCTCACCAGCCTGGTGAACATGTACAAGGCCGGCGACATCGGCACGGACTTCCTCGGCGGTTCGGGCACGATCGGGGGCGAACAGGGCTTCCCGAAGGGGCAGTACGCGATGTACATCGACGGCCCCTGGGCGATCCCCACCTACCAGTCGCAGTTCCCCAACCTGTCCTACGGCATGGCGCCGATCCCCGCGGGCTCCGGTGGATCCATCTCCGTGGTGGGCGGCGAGGACGTCGTCGTGCCGGCCGGCGGCAAGCACCTGCAGGCGGCGGACGAGTTCGCGACGTTCCTCCTCTCGCCGACCGCGCAGCTGGCGATGGCCAAGGCCGGCCAGATGTCGGTGGTGGGTTCGGTCGCCTCCCAGGAGACGGCGGCGGTGAGCTACTACGCGCCGTTCGCGACGCAGCTCGAGACCGCGAAGGCGCGTCCCCCGGTGCCGCAGTACTCGCAGATCGACACCGACTTCTCGAACGCGCTGCAGCAGGCGCTGCACGGCTCCATGACGGTCCAGCAGGCCATGGACCAGGTCGCGCAGCAGGCGGACGCGCTGCTGGCGCAGAACAAGTAAGTTCCGAGCGATGACCGACGCCGGCGTCTCACTGACCCGGGAACGCGTGAGCGGGCACCGGGAGGCGCCGGCGCGGCGTCGCCGACTCTTTCCCTACCTCATCATCATGCCGGGGCTGGCGTACTACGCCCTGTTCACGATCTACCCGATCGTCAGCCAGTTCCGGATCAGCTTCTACGACTGGAACATCGTCCCGGGCGTCGTCAGCCCGTTCGTCGGCCTCTCGCAGTACGCGCAGGTGCTGGGGGATGCGGTCGTCCTCGTCGCCCTGCGCAACACGGCGCTCTACACCGTCGTGACGGTCCCGGCCCAGATCGTGCTGGGCCTGGGCGTCGCCTCGCTCCTCAACGGGAGACTCCCGGGCAGGGCGATCTGGCGGACACTCATCTTCATCCCGGTCATCACGTCCTGGGTCGTGGTGAGCTACGTCTTCGCGGACCTGTTCAACTCGCAGGCCGGCCTCGTCAACTCGGTGCTGGCCGGCCTGTTCGGGCCGAACTTCACCGTCGACTGGCTGCAGAACACCTGGACCGGGATGCTCGTGATCTGGATCCTGGCGGTCTGGAAGGGCATCGGCTGGTCGATGATCCTGTTCCTGGCCGCTCTCGAGTCGATCACGCCGGGCGTCGTCGACGCGGCCCGGGTGGACGGCGCCCACGGGCTGCGGCTCTGGCGGCACATCATCCTGCCCGAGATCCAGCCGACCATGACGTTCGTGCTGGTCATGCTGATCATCGGGGCGGTGCAGGCGTTCATCCCGGTGTACCTCATGACTCAGGGCGGGCCCGACAACAGCACGCAGCTCCTGCTGACCTACACGTACCAGCAGGCGTTCAGCTTCTTCGACTTCGGCTACGCCGCGGCGCTCGCGTCGGTGCTGGCAGTCGCGCTCTTCTGGGTCAGCATCGGGCAGTACAGGATCCTCCGGGCGAGGAACGCGGCATGAGCGGCGCCGACGCGATCCTGCGCCCGACACGCGCGTACCGCCCCGCGCGGACTGCGCGAACCGTCGCACGACTCCTGCCCGTCGTGCTGTTTGCGCTCGTCTCGCTCTTCCCGCTGGCGTACATGGTCTCGCTGTCGTTCCAGCCGCTCGGCAACATCCTGACCGTCTCCGCCGAGATCGTGCCCCGGCACCCGACGCTCGCGAACTACACGGGCGCCTGGCAATCCAACGACTTCGCCCAGTACTTCGCCAACAGCGCGCTGGTCGGCGTCGGGACGGTCATCGGGACGCTGGTGCTGTCCTCGCTGACCGCGTACGGGTTCGCCCGCTACGAGTTCCGCGGCCGGGAGCCGCTGTTCTACGCGCTCCTGGCGAGCCTGGCGGTGCCGAGCGTGGTGCTGATCCTCCCGCAGTACCTGCTGATGAAGGATCTCCACCTCGTCGACTCGCTCCTGGGCCTGATCCTGCTGTACATCAGCACGAACCTGCCCTTCAGCATCTTCCTGTTGCGGGGCTTCTTCGAGGGCATCCCGACGGAGCTGGAGGACGCCATGCGGGTCGATGGCGTGTCCGAGCTCGGCATCCTCTGGCGCCTGATCCTGCCGCTCGCGGCGCCGGCACTGGGCGCGGTGGCGATCTTCACGTTCAACGGCGCCTGGGACGAGTTCCCCCTCGCCTTCACGATGATCAACACGCCCGGGAACCGCACCCTGCCGATCGCGATCGCCCTGTTCCAGCAGGCGCACACCACGGCATGGGGTCCGCTGTTCGCCGCGTCCGTCATCGCGACCGTGCCGACGGTCATCGTCTTCGTCGTGGCCCAGCGCTGGTTCCAGGAGGGGATCTCCGTCGGTGCGATCCAGTGACCGGCGTGGATAGCGGCGCCAGCGTCGCGGCCGCTCGGGCAGACTCGGGCGATCGGTCTGACGAGCGGGCGGGCATCGCCGTCTGGCCGGCGACCGCCCAGCTCCGCCCGGGCGACCCGCTCGAGGTCGTGGTCGACGGGGAGGCCGGCAGCCCGGTCGGGCTGCGCGTCCTCGAGGGCACGACAGCCGTCGCGGGGGTCGAGGTCCCTCCAGCCCCGGCCGGGATCCGGGCGTCCGGCGGGCCGCGCCGCGTCACCCTCCGGCTTCCCGGCGGCGCCCCGAGGGCGGCGTATGCCATCGAGGCACAGGCCGCGTCCGGCGCGCGCGCCACCAGCGCCGTCGACGTCGCCCCCCACTGGTGGACGGCGCCCCGCTACGGCTTCCTGAGCGACTTCGCCCCCGACGAGGCGGCGACCGAGTCGACACGACGGGCCGACGCCCTCCTGCGGCTCCACGTGAACGTCGTGCAGTTCTACGACTGGATGGCCAGCCACCACACGTTCCTCAGCCCGTCCCCGGAGTTCACCGACCCGCTCGGCCGGCGCCTCTCGCACACCGTCGTGCGCCGGAAGATCGACCTCCTGCACGCGCGGGGGACCGCGGCGCTCGCCTACGGCGCCGTGTACGGCGCGGAGGCCGACTTCTCGCGGGAGCACCCGGACTGGCTGCTCTACGACGGCCGCGGAGAGCCGCTCAGCCTGGCCGAGACCTTCTACCTGCAGGACTTCGCGCCACCCAGCCCGTGGCGAGGCTGGATCCTCGACCAGTACGACGCCGCGGTCGCCGCGCTCGGCTTCGACGGGATCCACGTCGACCAGTACGGCTTCCCGAAGCACGCCCGGTCGCGCGCCGGGGGCGCGTGGCACACCGTCGACCTGTCGGCGCAGCTCCCCGGGTTCGTGGCGGAGGCTGCGGAGCGAGTGCGGCGCCGGCGCCCGGAGGGCGGGGTGATCTTCAACTGCGTGAACGCGTGGCCGCTGGAGTCGCTGGCCGGTCTCCGCGACGATGCCGCAACGTACATCGAGGTCTGGGAGCCGCACACACGATTCCGCGACCTCTACGAGCTCGTCCGGCGGGCGCGAATGCTCCGACCCGGCATGAGCGTGATCCTCGCCGCGTACCTGCGGCCTTTCCACCCGGACCAGCGCCGGGATCCGGGCGCGCTCACGGCGCTCCGGCTCACCAGTGCCGCGATCGGGGCAAGCGGTGGGTTCTCCCTCCTGCTCGGCGAGGGCGACGGGGTGCTCGCCGATCCGTACTACCCGCGCTATGGCCGGCTGGACCGCCACGAGGCGCAGGTCGTTCGCCGGTACGCCGACTTCGCCGTCCGGAACACGACGCGGCTCCACGATCCGTCCCCCACCGACATCGCCTGGACCCATGTCGGGCCCGCGAACGGCGTCATCACCCTGCACCATGCGGCGCTCGAGTCGTACGGTGCCGGCGCGGTGCCGGGGTCGCTGTGGGTGATCGGGCGGCGGGCAGGTACGGAGACGATCCTGCAACTCGTGAACCTCCGCGGCCTCGCGACGGATGCCTGGAACGCCGAGCAGCCGAGCGGGCCGACGCCGCTCACTGAGCTCGAGGTCCGGGTGCGGATCGTGGGCGGCGTCGCCGGAGTCTGGTGGGACACCCCGGACGACGACGCCGGCACGGGCCGGGCGCTCGCGTTCGACGTCACGGACACCGCGGAAGGAAGGTTCCTCGTGTTCCGCGTCCCCCGGATCGACGTCTGGTCGTGCGCCTGGTGGCGCGAGTCGGACGAGACGGATCTGCCATGAGCATCCCGACCCGGGCGGCAGGCAGGGTGGCATGTCTCGCGGCGCACAGCGTGGAGATCATCCGCGCGAACCAGGCGTCCTCCGGCGCATATGTCGCCTCGCCGAACTTCCCGGTCTACCGCTACAGCTGGCTCCGCGACGGCGCTTTCATCGCCGACGCGATGAGCCGGGCAGGCGAGATCGAATCGGCCGAGGCGTTCTTCGCCTGGTGCTCCCGGACCCTGCTTGCCCGCGCGGGGACGGTCGACGCCCTGATCGCGCGCAGGCGCGCGGGATCGACGATCCGCCACGACGAGTTCCTGCCCACACGGTACACGGTCGAGGGAGAGGAGACCGGCGAGCCCTGGACCGACTTCCAGCTCGACGGCTACGGCGCCTGGCTCTGGGCGCTCGACGCCCACGCGAGGCGGCACGCCCGGCCGCTCGACCCGTGCCTGCCGGGCGCGCTCGTCTCGGCGCGCTACATCACCGCGTTCTGGGACGAGCCGAGCTTCGACTGGTGGGAGGAGCGGCCGGACGAACGGCACAGCTCGACGCTGGCGGCGCTGCACGGCGGGCTCACGGCGGTCGCCGGCTGGGCTGGAGCCACGGAGCAGGTTCGGCGCGACGCGGCCGGCGTCGCCGGCGTGATACGCGCGACGGTCGCCGCGGATGCCGCGCGAAACGGATGCGTGGCGAAGTGGCTGGGCGGCTCGGCCGTCGACGCGAGCCTCCTCGCGGTCGCCACGCCGTTCCGGCTCCTCGAGCCCGACGATCCCCTGATGGCGGCGACCCTCCGCTCGATCGAGGCGGACCTCGTGCGCGGGGGCGGGGTGCACCGCTACCTCGGCGACACCTACTACGGTGGCGGCCAGTGGCTGCTCCTCGCGGCATTGCTCGGCTGGCACTACGCGGAAGCCGGCCGGCCCGACGATGCCTGGCGCGAGCTCGCCTGGGTGGCCGACCGGGCGCTCCCCGACGGCGAGTTTCCCGAGCAGGTCACCGAGGACCTGCTTGCGCCCGGCCGACTGGCGGAGTGGGAGGAGCGCTGGGGTCCCATCGCGACGCCACTGCTCTGGTCGCACGCGATGTTCCTGACCCTCGCCCTGCAGCTCGGGGTGGCTCGCCCGCGCGCGACCCGCGGCTGAGGCCGGTACCCGATCCTCGGCCGGAGCATCCTCGGCCGAATCCTCCCTCTGCCGGAGCATCCCTCGGCCTGAGCATCCTCGGCCGGAACGCCCTCAGCCGGCACCCGTCGTGACGACGACCTTGCCGCGCACGTGGCGGGCCTCGACGTACCGGATCGCGTCGGCCGTCTCGGAGAGCGAATACGTCCGGTCGACGACTGGTTTGGGATCGCGGAGCTGCCGGTTCGGCTCCGGATTGCGCGCGAGTCGGCCGGCGCGCGTCGAGTGGTACTTGCTGCCGGAGGAGGTCGGGTAACGAGGTTCGGCGGCGCGCACACAGAGGTTCACCGCGGTCGTCGAAGACGCTCGGCTCGAGGGCGTTACGCGCGCAGGGCCCCGATGGGAATCACGGCCACACCGTCCTCTCGGACGTACCCGTACCCCGTGGCGGTGATCACGCCAAGCGCAAGCGGCGGACCGACCTTCGAGGTGTCGACACGCTCGTCCGCCAGGGTGCGCAGGTTCTTCGCCGCCTCGTCGATCTGGTGCTGTCCGAGCTTGACCTCGAACGCAGCCCACCGCTGATCGCGCATCTCAAGGATCACGTCCGCCTCGAGTTCGGTGTTATCGCGGTAGTGGAAGACGCGGGCGTCGATCACCTGAGCATATGTCCGAATGTCGCGCAGGACGAGGTTCTCGAACACGAAGCCGAATGTGTTGGGGTCACGGAGCAGCCCGTCGGCGTTCGTCCCGAGGGCGGCGACAGCGATCGAGGGATCCACGAACATCCGGACGGGCCGTGTCCGCAGGCGGGTCCTCGACCGCAGGTTCGGATCCCACGCGGGCACCTCCTCGATGATCATCAGCCGGGCCAGCGTCTCGAGATACTCGGCGATCGTTTCCGGGTTGTACTGACCGTCCTCGCCGTTCACGTCGGCGGCGATCTTCGTGAGGGCCGCCGGCCCACCAACGTACCGCGCGTACGATTGGATGAGGCTGGCCACCAGCCTCGCGTTGCGCTGTTTGCCGCCGCTCGCCCGTCGCACGTCGGCGCGAGCGATCTCGTCGATGTATCCGCGGACGAACCGCATCGCCCGTGGCAGTTCCTCGCTGAGCGTCCTGGGCCAGCCTCCACGAGCTGCGAGTCCCGCGACGTCGGGTATCGACAGTCCCGAATCGGCGGCCCGGACGGGCGCGCCGTTCATCACGGATGCCAACGACACTGCGCCAGTCGACCGGCCAGCTTCCCAGACCGTCATCGGCCGCATTCTGAGGCGCAGGAAGCGGCCGGCGCCGACGTGTCTCGTCTCGTCGTCGGGTGGCACCGCGGAGCCCGTGAGAATGAACAGCCCGTTCTCGCCCCGGTCATCGACCGCGCGTCGAACGTGGTCCCAGATCCCCGGGACGAGCTGCCATTCGTCGATCAGCCGCGGGTTCGCGCCTTCGAGCGCGAGTGAGGGGTCGAGGCGGGCCGCTTCGCGTGCCCGCCCATCGGTGTCGAGCCGGACCTCGCTCTTGGCGACCTGGCTCGCCGTGAAGGTCTTCCCAACGGCTTTCGGTCCTTCGACGAGCACCGCGCCGATGCTGGCAAGGGCGGCAGTCAGCTCGCCGTCTACGACGCGGGGGCGGTACTCCGGCATCTGCCGCAAGCGACCTCGTTGCGGTTTACCTGTGAGGCGGCTGATTCTGCTCTCCTGGCCCGAGAATCGCAACGCGCGCAGCCCGAGAATCGCAACGCGCGCAGCCCGACAATCGCAACGCTCCCAGCCCCAGAATCGCAACCGTCGGCGCGCATGCACCAATGCCGCGCGCCGCTCGTCCTGCCGCTCGTGTCACTGTCGGCGATCACCCGCGCTCGGCAACGTCAACTTCATGATCATCCGGCGGAGCCGGAGCCGGCGGGCCGTGCGCGCCCGGGCGTGTCTGCCGCGACGATCGCGGACCTCAGAGCAGCCTGGCGAGCGCGAGCTCGTTGACGTAGCGGCCGCCCACGCGCAGCGAGTGCCGGCGAGTTCCCTCGAGCTCGTAGCCGCAGCGCCGGTAGAGACCGATCGCGCGCTCGTTGTGCGCCATGACCGTGAGCTCGAGCCGGTGCACCGCGTGGTCCGCGGCCCACGCGTCCAGGTCGTGCAGGAGCGCGGTGCCGATTCCCCTGCCGGCGGCCGCCCGCCGCACCCCGATCACCACGTACGCGGCGTGCCGGTTGCGACGGTACGCCCCGCCTTCCGCTTCGACGTAGCCCAGCAGTCGGCCGGCCTCCTCGGCGAGCAGGATCGTCGAGTTGGCGCGGCGGCCGACCTCGGCCAGGTGCCGGGCGACCTCCTCCACCGTTTCCAGGCGCTCGCCGGGCTCGAGCATCATGAACCCGGTCTCGCCATCGAGCGCCAGCTTCAGCTCCAGGAACGGTCCGGCGTCCGCGGGTTCCGCCGGGCGAACCCGGTAGCCGCGCTCAGGCCCCATGCATCCGGGCCGCGGCATCCGCGGGCAGCTCCCCGGGCCCGAACGCCGCGGCGCCGACCGCCCGCAGCCGCTCCCTGGTTGCCTCGTCGCAGAGCGCGCCCGCCAGGCCCGCGTTCCAGGCCGCGCGCGCGTCCACTCCCAGCCGGGTGGCGATTTCATGCTCGTGCGCGAGATCGGTGCCGAACATCGCCGGGTCGTCCGTGTTGACGGTGCAGGAGATCCCGGCCGCGACGAGCGCCGGCAGTGGATGCTCGTCGAGCGAGGCGACGGCGCCGGTGCGCAGGTTGGAAGTGGGGCACACGTCGAGCACGGTGCCCCGTTCCGCGAGCTCGCGGAGCAGCGCGGGCGACTCGACGGCACGGATCCCGTGGCGCAGCCGATCGGCGTGCAGCACGTCGAGGCACCCGCGGATGGACGCCTCGCCCGCCACCTCGCCGGCGTGCGGCACGGAGCCCACCCCTCCGTCGCGCGCGATCGCGAAGGCCCGTGCGAACGGCTCTGGCGGGTACATCGCCTCCGATCCGCCGAGGCCCAGCCCGACCACCCCCCGCTCGCGGAAGCGCACGGCCCGGCGTGCCGTCTCCTCGCCCTCCGCCACCGTGAAACCCCGCGGGATGTCCGGCGTCAGGCGCACCTCGATCCCGAATCGATCCCGGGCCTCGCTGGCCCCGTCGCAATAGCCGCCGAACACCTCCGACCAGTCGGCCCCACGCCGGACCGGCTCCGCGGGCGAGAAGATCGCCTCGAGGTAGACCGCGCCCTGCCGAGCCGCCTCCTCCGCGTAGTCGACCACCACCTGGCGGAAGTCGTCGTGCCGCTGCAGCGCCGCGGTGGTGAGCGTCCAGATCTCGATGAAGTGCTCGAAGTCGCGGAAGCGGTAGAGCTCGGCCAGCTCGTCGGAGGTCGCGACCGGGAGCGCGACGTCATTGCGGTGCGCGATCTCGAGCAGGCGCGCCGGGCGGACGGTCCCCTCGAGGTGCACGTGCAGCTCGATCTTCGGGGACGGACGGGCGTCCGGCCACTGCGACCGTGGGGCGGCGCGGGCGTCCCGGTGGGCCTGCGTGGGCGCGCGGGCGGGAGCCGTCTCGGGTGTCACGCCCGAGAGCATGCCACCCCGGCCAGTCCTCCGTGTCGCCGTCCGGTCCTCCGGGCAACGCGTGGCCGGCTGGTACGATGCGGACCCACCGCAGCATGGAACCGCATCGCCAGTGCCGGGGACGCAGGGTCGCCGATCGTCGTGAGCCAACTCGACAACCTCCGGGCGTCCGGGGACGCTGCGCGCGCGCTGGCGAGCCGGCCGGCGCTCCTGCGGCTCGAGCTCGCCCTCTTCTGTCGGTTCGCCAGCTCCGCGGTCGCGATGGTGGCGTACCTGGTGGCCGTCTACGCGGCCATGGGCCCGGTCGGGCTCGGGCTGCTCGGCGCGGTGCGCATGCTCCCCGCGGCGGCGGTCGGGTCCCAGGCGGGACCGCTGGGCCGCCTGGTCGGCGAGGAGCGGCTGCTCGTCGCGGCGCAGGCCGGACGACTCGTCGCCGGACTGGCGGCGACGCTCTGCGTCGCGCTCGGGCTCCCGATCGGGTTCGTCCTGCTCGCCAGCGGTGCCAGTGCCGCCGTCGGGTCCCTGGTGCGCCCGCTGAACGCGGCGCTGCTCCCCGCGGCGGCGCAGACCCCCGAGGAACTCGTCGCCGCGAACGTCGCCTCGAGCCTCGGCGAGGGGCTTGTCACGCTGCTGGGCCCGGCCGTTGGAGGGGTGCTCGTCGTGGCGGGCGGACCGGCCCTGGCGCTCGGCGCCGCCGCCGCAGTGGCCCTGGCCGGCACGGTGCTCGCCTCGGCGGCCGGCGCGACGCGG
Source organism: Chloroflexota bacterium (assembly GCA_021790715.1). Taxonomy (GTDB): domain Bacteria; phylum Chloroflexota; class Limnocylindria; order Limnocylindrales; family CSP1-4; genus JAJYNJ01. The sequence goes on along the minus strand of JAJYGK010000108.1, from coordinate 6,485 downwards.
CACGAGATCCGGAGGGCCCGGACGCGGTCGTCGCTCCTCGATGCGGCGGAGACGCTCCGGGATCGGCCCGCGGCACTGCTGGTCATCGTCGGCTTCGGGGCCCAGACGGTCGTTCGCGGGCTGCTGACGACCTTCATCGTCGTGATCTCGTTCCGGCTCCTGGGGCTCGGCGAGGCCGGGGTCGGATGGCTGGGGGCCGCCCTCGGCCTGGGCGGGTTCGCGGGTGCGCTGTTCGCCGTGGGGCGAGATCCGGGGGTGCGGCTCGTCTCGCTGTTCGCGATGGCGCTCGCGTGGTGGAGCCTGCCGATCGCGTTCGTGGCCGTGAGCCCCGTCGCGGTCGTCGCGGTCGTCGCCCTCGGGATCGTCGGGTTCAGCAATGCGGCGCTGGACGTCGCCGGGTACACGCTGCTCCAGCGCGCCGTTCCCTCTGCGCAGCGGGCGGGGGTGCTCGGGCTGCTCGAGGGCGTCGTGGGACTGGGCATCGCGGCCGGGGGCCTGCTCGCCCCCGCGCTCATCGCGAGCCTCGGCATCCGGGACGCCCTCGTCGTCACCGGCGCCGTCCTGCCGATCGTGGCCGCGCTCATGTGGAGGCGCCTGTCGCGCTCGGGCGAGGCGGGCGTGGTCCCTGCGGAGCGTCTCGCGGCCCTGCGGCGCGTGCCGCTGTTCGCCCCCATGCCGCTGGCGATGCTCGAGGACCTGGCGCGGGCGGCGAGGGTCGCGTCCTTCGACCCGGGAGAGATGCTCATGCGGGAGGGCGAGCCCGGCGACCGGTACCTGGCGCTGACGGGCGGCGCGGTCGAGGTGGTGCGCGGTGGCCGCGTGGTGCGGACGTGCGGCCCGGGCGACGGCGTTGGCGAGATCGCCCTGCTGCGGGCGGTGCCGCGCTCCGCCACGGTCCGCGCGCTGGCCCCGACGACCGCGTACGCGCTCGACTCGGCGGCGTTCCTGTCCGCCGTGACGGGTCACGACGTCGCGGCAGCGGCCGCGGAGTCGCTCGTCCGCGAGCGACTCGATTCCGCGCCCGCCTGAACCGCGTCAGGGCACGCTGAACCAGGAGGCGACCCAGCCGGTCGCGCCGTCGGCGAGGCGGACGGAGAACCAGGAGCGCGACCGCGAGTCCGCCACGCTGCGCAGGACGGTGAAGCGCGCCCCCGCCGGGACGGTCGCCCGGACCGCGCCGGTCAGCGACGGGCGTGCCCGGAGGTTGACCGCCACCGTCGCGCGCGCCGCTCCCGAGAACGTCGCGTACGCGGAGGCGATCCAGCCTGCCCGGCCCGAGGCGAGCCGGACCGGAGCCCACGTCCGACCGGTCGAGTCGGCCCTGATCGCGCCGGTCACCGTGAACCGCGTCCCTGCCGGGACCGTCGCGACGGCCTCCCGGGTGACCGCGGGTCCGAGCCGGACGTTGAGCGCCGCCGTCGCGGTGGCCGAGAGCGTCGCCGTGCGGATCGCGCTGGCCACGCGGGCCGACCCGACCACGCTGTCGGAGGAGAGCGTGGGGATCGACACCATCGAGCGGTAGTACACGTCGCCGTCGGGGGCCGCGCCGCCCGGATCCATGATCGCCGTGTAGCCGTGCGACCGGGCGCTCGCGAAGGTCGCGTAGTTGCCGTGGGCGTCGGGGGCCGCGCGGAAGATCGCGTCGATCGTGGTGTGGCGCGTGAAGAGGGCCCGGATGTACCAGCCGATGTCGCCGGTGCCGTCCGCGATGACCGCCCGCGCTCCGGCGGCGATGAAGCCGGCGGCGTAGTTGTCGACGCGCTCGCGCGCCACGGCCAGGGTCGGCCTGCCGGCGCCCCACTCGCTGTCGCCCGACGCGTAGCAGAGGCGGCTGAGCAGAACGACCGCGTTGGGTGCGAGCCGCACGTCGGCTGCGAGGTACGACTCGCCGTAGTAGGCGACGTTGTAGTCGCCGGCCCCGGCCGAGGCGTTCAGGCCGAGCCCGTCCACGTATTCGGGCTGGAGAGTCGACAGGTACCGGCTGGGGAAGCCGTTCCCGTGGCCGACGTAGACGACGATGTTCGCGCCCTGGAGTGCGCTGCGGACGACCGGCCACGTCGCGTTCGGGGAGAGGATGGTCGTGACGTCGCTCGAGTACTCACGGGCGACGGCGGCAGCCATCCGCGCGGTCGCCTCGAAGCTGGCGGTCTGGGAATCAACCGGGCCGCCGATGACGACGACCTTCGTGGCCGTCGCGGCCCTGGCGGTCGGGACGGTGATCGGCAGGACGGCCCCGACCAGGAGGATGACGCCCGCCATGATCGCGGGCCGCACATGGTCGATCGATCGCACGATCCCTCCGATCTACCGGGACACCTCCCTCAACGGGAGGCGGCGGTGGGATGGACCGCAGCGCAGTGGGGTCGCAGGGATCGGATCGGCGACAGGAGACGGGCGAGGGGCCGGTGTGGGGTGGCGTGCCCGCGCCTGCGCATGCGGCGTCTTCGGTTCGCTCCCTCGCGCGGACGTCGCCCAGTGCGTCCTCCCCCGTACGGTACCGCCATCGGTCACGGTCTGCGTCATGCATTCGACGCAGGCGCCGTGCGCACCATGGTTCCGCCCGCACCATGGTCCCGCCCGATCCCGATGAACGGCGGTCGAGCTCCGGCACGTCGTTCGGCAGGGCGCTGCAGTGTCCGCGACGCCCGCGGGGTCACGTCCGGCACGGCCGCCGGGGCACGATCGGGGCCTGCTCCGCCGAGGAGGCACACCGTGCACGTCCGTCGCGTCCTGGTCCCCGCCCTCGTCGCGCTCGTCGTGGTCGCCGGGTGCGGGAGCGCATCGACACCGGCTCCCACCTCGGGCAGCGCGAGCGTCGTGATCCAGAACTACCAGTACACTCCCCAGGTGCTCAACGTCACGGTGGGCACGACCGTCACGTGGACGAACCGGGACCCGGTGCCGCACACGGTCACCGCCGACAACGGTGCGTTCAGCAGCGGCAACCTCTCGCAGGGTGCCACGTTCAGCTTCACGTTCACGAAGCCCGGGACGTACGAGTACTACTGCGAGATACACACCTTCATGCACGGCACGATCGTGGTCCACTGAACCCGGCGGCGCGCCGGACGGGAGGATGCCTGTGACCGGAGAGGATCCCCGCGCGGCCTTCGCCGCCATGTCGGAAGCGCTCGTCCGGGACTTCCGGGCGCATGACGGGGAGGTGACGAGCGGGCCCTTCAGAGGCCGTCCCGTGCTGCTGCTGACGACGACCGGCGCCAGGAGCGGGGAGCGCCGGCTCGCCCCGCTCGTCTACACCCGCGACGGGGATCGCTACGTGATCGTCGCATCGAAGGGAGGGGCGCCGACCCATCCGGCCTGGTACCTCAACCTGCTCGCGCATCCGGTGGTCACGCTGGAGGTCGGCGGGGAGACGTTCCAGGCGCGTGCGCACGTCGCCTCGGGGCCGGAGCGGGACGGGCTCTATGCCCGCCACGCCGAGGTCCACCCGAGCTTCACGGACTACCAGCAGCGCACCTCGCGGGTCATCCCCGTCGTCGTCCTGGAGCGGCTGCCGCCGGCCTGACGGCGCGCAGCGCGATGCGGGCCGCCTATCCTCACGGCCATGGGCGATCCCACGCCGAGTCCCGCCTCGCTGGTCGCGGCCACGGAGGCGCACGTCAGGGAGGCGATGCGCGGCGACGCCACCGGGCACGACTGGTGGCACGCGTCGCGCGTGCGTCGCGTGGCGCTGCGCATCGCGGCCGAGGAGGGCGCCGATCCCCTGGTCGTCGAGCTGGCGGCGCTCCTGCACGACCTGGAGGACGAGAAGTTCTCGGGCGATCCGGAGGCCGGACCGTCCGCCGCCCGGGCGTGGCTCTCGCGGCTCGGCGCGCCCGGCGACCTGGTCGAGCGCGTGGCCGACATCGTGGCGGGCGTCTCGTTCCGCGGCGCCGGCGTGCCGGATCCCCCGCTCGGGCTGGAGGGCCGCTGCGTCCGCGACGCCGACCGCCTCGACGCGATGGGCGCCATCGGGATCGCGCGCGCGTTCGCCTACGGCGGCGCCAGCGGGCGCCCACTGCACGACCCTGACGACGTTCCCATCGCCGCCGCCACGCGCGCCGAGTACCGGGCGAGGCGCGGGAGCACCACGAGCCACTTCGCCGAGAAGCTGCTGCTGCTCCGCGACCGCATGGGCACGCCCACCGGGCGCCGTCTCGCCGAGCGCCGGCACGCCGTCATGGTCGCGTTCCTCGAGGAGTTCGCACGGGAGTGGGACGGAGGGTGACCGACCTCCGGGGACGGCTCGCGCGGCTGGCGCTGCTCGCGGCGCTCGGGGCGGGCGTCTTCCTGGCCGGCCTCGAGCTGATGGTCACCGCCACCGTGCTGCCGAGCGTCATCACGACGCTGGCCGACTGGACCCGGCTGCGCGAGGCGTCCTGGATCATCAACGGGTACCTCGTCGCGTACGTCGCGACGATGCCGCTCGCCGGACGCCTCGGCGATCGCTTCGGGATCGTGCGGCCGTTCATGCTGGCGCTCGTCGTGTTCGGCGCCGGGTCCGGACTGGCCGGCGCGGCGCCCACGCTCGAGGTGCTGATCGCGGCCCGGATCCTCGAGGGGCTCGGCGGCGGCGCGCTCGTGCCGCTCGCGACGTCCGGGGCGAGCCACCTCTTCGAGGGCAGCGGCCGGTCGCGGGCCGTCGGCCTCGTGGGCGCGCTGACGTTCCTCGGCATGGCGACCGGGCCGTTCGTCGGGGCGGCGGTCCTCGGCATCGGAGACCTCCGGCCGGCCCTGGAGGCTGGCGGGTTCCCGGCGTGGTTCGTCTCGCTGGCGATGCCGGCATGGCGCTGGGCCTTCTACCTGGACGTGCCCGCGGCGCTCGTCGCGCTCGTCTACGTCTGGGCGGCCGGGGAGACGTGGGACGCGCCCCGCGCGCGGACTCCGGTGCGCGTGCCGGCGCTCGCGCTGTTCACGGCGGGGCTCGCCGGCGCCCTGCTCGCGCTCACCTGGCTCGGGGACGCGGCCGCCCCGGGCGGGACCGTCGGGCAGGCCGTCCTCGCCGTCGCGTCGCTCGCGGCGATCGTCCTCGCCGCCCTGGTCGGGCGTCGGGTCCGCGATCCGCTGCTGGATCCGCGGCGGTACCTGGACCGGCGGCTGGGCGGCGCGGTCGCCGTCAGCGGCCTGACTGGCTATGCGCTCGCGACCGCGCTGATCGGCGCTGCCGTGTTCGTGGACCGGGTTCTCTACGGCGGTCCGGCCCAGGAGCGCGTGGCGCTGGGCGCGCTGGCCGCCGCGATGGCGATCGGCGCGCTGGCGTCCGGGGTGGCGATGCGTCGGGCCGGCGCGGTCGCCGTCAGCGTGGTCGGGCTCGCCGTCTCCGCTGCCGCGCTGCTGGCCCTGGGCGTCACGACGCGCTTCACCGGCCTGGACGATCTCGCGGCGATGCTCGCCGTCTTCGGGCTCGGGTTCGGGCTGAGCGTCTCGCCGCGCACGATCGTGGCCGTCGAGGCGTCCGGGCGAGCCGCGTTCGGGGTCGCCTCCGGGGCCGTGACCGTCGCGCGGATGCTCGGCATGGCCGTCGGCCTCGCCGTGCTGACGGCGTTCGGGTCGGGCAGGATCGAGGCGCTGACGCGGGCGGTGGAGGACCCGGCGTACCGGGACGCGGTGCTGCCCGCCGCGCTGCGGGGCCGGCCGCTCTCCGACGGCCTCGTCGTGGACGCGCTCGAGCGCTGGGCCGCCGGGCAGGGGGCGGCGATCCTCGACGGGCTGTTCCTGGCCGCGGCGGTGGTCACCGCGCTCGCGATCGTCCCCGCCCTCGCGATGCGCGCACGCGCCGGGGCCCCGCCCGCGACCCGGGGGTGGCACGATGAGGGGGCGGAGCGGGCGATGCCGGCGCCGCAGGGGACGGGAGGCACGGGATGACGGGGGACGGGTCCGCGTCCGGCACGCTCGGGCCACCGGACCGCACGACGGAGGCGGCTGGCGCGGGCGCGCACGCCGGGGCAGCCGCCGGCGCGGACGGCACGGTCCGCGCGTGGGCGTGGAGTGGCGGGTCGGCCTCCGAGCTGCACGACCCCGCCGCGATCGCGGCCGCATCGGCCGCGGCCGATGCCCGACTGTGGATCGACCTCCGGCACGAGGACGCCGAGACGGTGTCGGAGATCGGGGCGGCGCTCGGGCTCCACCCGCTCGTCGTCGAGGACATCGTCGAGCAGAACCAGCGCGCCAAGGTCGAGCAGGTCGACGGGACGCTGCATCTCGTGATGTTCGCCCTCGACTACGCGGACGGCGCCCTGCGGCGCACCGAGGTCGATTTCGTCCTCGGTCGCCGGTTCCTCGTCACCGCCCACGGCCCCGCGTGGGATCCGCTCACCGCCCATCACCTGCGCGAGGGGATCGCGCCCTACCTGCGCGAAGGCCCGGACTACGTCCTCTGGGCGCTCGTCGACGCGCTGGTGGATGCCTACTTCCCGGTCTTCGACCGCCTCGGCGACGTGCTCGACGGCCTCGAGGACGAGGTCATCCGGCGCACGTCGCGGACG
>JAJYGK010000163.1 GCA_021790715.1 Chloroflexota bacterium | reverse complement strand
GCGTGCGCGGCGCCGTCCCGCCGGGTCGCCCCTGATCGGACGTGGACCCCCGGTCGGTCGGCTGCGTCGTGCTCGCGGCCGGTGCCTCGTCCCGGTTCGGCGGTCCCAAGGCGCTGGCGCGGCTCGGCGACCGGACGCTGCTGCAGCGCGTGCTCGACACGCTGGCCGGCGTGGGGTTCGCCGAGACGGTCGTCGTCCTCGGACACGCCGCCGACGAGATCGAGGCGGCGACGGCGTGGCGCGACGAGCGGCGCGTGCGGAACCCCGATCCGGACGCGGGCCTGTCCTCGTCGCTTCGGGTCGGGCTCGAGGCGCTCGCTCGCGGGCCGCTCGACGGCGTGCCGCCCGACGGCGTGCCGCTCGCCCCCGCCCGGCACGAGGGGAGCGCGTCGCCCGGACCCGCGACGCCCCGCGACGCGGCCGAACTCGGTCCCCGGATCGAGGCGGCGCTCTTCGTGCTCGGCGACCAGCCGCTGCTCCGGGTCGGGACCATCCGTGCGGTGATCGGCGCGCTCGAGCCCGGTGTCCGGGCCGTGGTCATCCCGCGCTACGACGCCGGCGGCCCGAACCCGGCTCTGCTGTCGCGCGAGGCGTGGCCCCTTGCGCTCGAGGCCAGCGGCGACCGCGGCCTGGGGCCGCTGCTCCGGTCGCACGCGGATCTCGTCCGGGAGGTTCGCGTCCCGGGCGCGAACCCGGACGTCGACACGCCGGCCGACCTGGCCGCGATGGCATGGGGGGAGCGCGTGCGCGGCAACCGCGAGCAGGTCGACCGCGTGCGCGAGGTGGGCGACGGGGCGGACTTCTACGCCCCGCAGGTTCACCGCTTCCGGGCCGATCCCCGCCGCGCCGGCGACGCGGTGCTCGACCTCCTGCGCTCGCTCGCCCGTCCCGGCGAGACATGGCTCGACATCGGCGCCGGTGCCGGCCGCTACGCGCTCCCGTTGGCCCTCCTGGTCCGGCAGGTCGTCGCGGTCGACCCGTCGGCCGGGATGCTGGCCGCGCTCCGCGCCGACGCGGAGGCCGAGGGGATCGCCAACGTCCGCACGCTGCGCGCCCGCTGGCCCGTCGACCCGGCAGGCCCGCCGCCCCCCGTCGCGGACGTCTCCCTGATCGCCAACGTCGGGCACGACGTCGAGGAGATCGGCGCCTTCCTGGACGCGATGGAGGCGTCGGCGCGCCGGCTCTGCGTCGCCGTCATGTCGGAGCGCCAGCCGGCGGCCGCCGCGGAGCCGTACTGGCCGCCCGTCCACGGCGAGCGGCGGATCACCCTGCCCGCGCTTCCCGAGCTGCTGGAGGTCCTCCGCGCGCGTGGCCGCGTGCCCGAGGTCACCCTGGTCGACCAGCCGCCGCGCACGTATCCCGACGAGGACGAGCTCCTCGCGTTCATCCGCGGGCAGCTGTGGGTGGCCCCGGGCGGCGCGAAGGACGAGCGCCTGCGCGAGCTGGTGCGGGCGGACCTCGTCCGTCGCCACGGAGGCGTGCGCCTTCGTGGCGAGGCCCGCGGGCGCGCCGGCGTCGTGTGCTGGGCGCCCGGGGAACGCAACGCATCCGCTATGCCGGGCTCGTCGGAAGACACGGCTCCGAGTCGCGCGGGGGCATCTCCCTCGTTGACCGGCGGGAGGCCGTCGGTCTAGCATCCCGCCCATCGTTCCTCCGCCTCGGCCGCTGGACGCGCGTCCCCCGTTTTGCGCACGAGGCAACCAGGGCGCCCGAACGAGCTGGTCGGCGATCGCGCCCGCACTGGCCGGCGGGCGTCTCACTTGGCCGGCACGCGTGCCGGCGCCTGTCAGGAGGGACGCCTCGCGATGATTCCGCCACCGTTCGACTACGTGCGACCGTCCGGTCTGCCGGACACGCTCCAGGTGCTGAAGGAGCGCGAGGGGGAGGCGAAGGTCCTCTCCGGCGGCTACAGCCTGATTCCGCTCCTGAAGCTGCGCCTGGCACAGCCGACCCTCCTCGTGGACATTCGCGACGTGGGCGGCCTGGACGCGATCGTGGAGACGGACGACGAGCTCGTCGTGGGCGCACGCGCGACCCATCGCCGGATCCTCCTCGACGCGGCCGTCGGGGCGCGCTACCCGCTGCTGCGCGATGCGGCCGGCGGCATCGGCGACCCGCAGGTCCGCAACTGGGGCACGATCGGCGGGTCCTGCGCGCACGCGGACCCATCGGCCGACTGGCCCGCGGTGCTCATCGCCGCCCGCGCGACGCTCGTCTGCCGCAGCATCGACGGCGAGCGCCGCATCCCCGCACGCGACTTCTTCGTCGACACGTTCGTGACGGCGATCGAGCCCGCCGAGCTGCTGACGGAGGTGCGCATCCCGCGCCCCCGCGCGCGGAGCGGCGGCGCCTACCAGAAGATCGAGCGGAAGGCCGGCGACTTCGCCACGGCCGCGGCGGCCGTGCAGCTTCGGCTCGCCGCCGACGGGCGGATCGAGGAGGCCGGCGTCGGCCTCGCCGCGCTCGCGGAGACGCAGTTCGCGGCGACCGATGCCGAGCGCGTGCTGACCGGCGGGATGCCGTCCGAGGAGCTGTTCCGGGCGGCCGGAGATGCGGCGGCCGCGCAGAGCCGGCCCGCCGCGGACACGCACGGGCCGGTGGCGTACAAGCGCGCGATGGCGGCCGAGATGACGGTACGCGCCCTGCGCCGGGCGGTGGCCCGTGCGCTCGGCCAGGCATAGCGGGGGCGGGCGAATGACCACACAGCACGTGACCGTCACCGTCAACGGGACGGCCCGTGAGGCCGACGTCGAGCCGCGGTTGCTCCTCGTGCACCTGCTCCGCGACGTCCTCGGGCTCACCGGGACGCACGTCGGGTGCGACACCAGCCACTGCGGCGCGTGCACCGTGCTGCTCGACGGCACGAGCGCCAAGAGCTGCACGGTCCTGGCGGTGCAGGCCGACGGGGCCCAGATCACGACGATCGAGGGGATGGAGCGGGCGGGCACGCTCCATCCGCTGCAGCAGGCCTTCTGGGACCAGCACGGCCTGCAGTGCGGCTTCTGCACGCCGGGCATGATCATGGAATCGGCCTGGCTCCTCTCCCAGACCCCAGACCCGAGCGAGCAGGAGATCCGCGAGGGGATCAGCGGCAACCTGTGCCGCTGCACGGGGTACGTGAACATCGTCAAGGCGATCCTGCAGGCGGCGGCCGAGCTGCGTGCGCAGGGCGCGGCCGGGTCGCCGGCGGAGATGCCCGGCGTGCCCGCGGAGGCCGCGGCGGTCGCGACCGCGGATGCCGGCGGTGCCCCGGCTGCCGGTTCGGCGAGGTAGGCGAGATGGCGCACGCACAGCCGCCCACCACCACGCCGGAAGTCGGCGGGATGGGGCATTCGCTCAAGCGCCGGGAGGACCCGCGCTTCATCCGCGGCAGGGGCGAGTACATCGAGGACGTCGTCCTCCCCCGCATGCTCTGGATGGACATCGTCCGCAGCCCCTACGCGCACGCCCGCATCCGGGGGATCGACGCCTCCGAGGCGCTCAAGCTCCCGGGCGTCCTGGCCGTCATCACCGGCAAGGACCTCGAGGCGGCCGGGTTGCACTGGATGCCGACCCTCGCCGGCGACCGGCAGATGGTGCTGCCGGTCGATACCGTGATGTACCAGGCGCAGGAGGTGGCGGCGGTCGTCGCCGAGTCGCGCTACGCCGCCGCCGACGGCGCGGCCGCCGTGCTGGTGGACTACGAGCCGCTGCCCGTCGTCGTCGACCCGTTCAAGGCGCTCGAGGCCGATGCGCCCGTGCTGCGCCCGGACCGCGGGCCGGAGAAGCAGAACAACCACATCTGGCACTGGGAATCCGGCGACCGCGACGCGGCGGACCGCGCCCTGGCCGGGTCCGACCTCGTCGTGCGCGAGGACATCTACATCCCGCGGATCCACGTCTCGTCGATCGAGACGTGCGGCTGCATCGCCGACTGGGACCCCGTGCGC